>NZ_DDOI01000149.1:15097-17347 GCF_002341575.1 Marinobacter sp. UBA2498
CTGGGCCTGTTCACCGATGAGCCCGATGGTGGCTCGACTCACGCCATAACCGCGAGACTGACCCGTGCCCCCATTCGTTCAGAAAGCCAGACCCTGCATCTGGGCGCCGCGGCCTCTTATCGTGATCTCGGCGACAGCCGCTTTCAGATCAAGGATGAGGGGGAGGTGTTCAGTGCCGACAATGTCATCCGCAGCCCACGATTCGAGGCCGGTGATGCCTGGCTGGCAGGTCTAGAGGCCGCCTGGCTTTATCATCGTCTGACCCTCGTGGCGGAGGCCATGGCTCAGAGCGTGCGTCGAACCGACGGGTCACGCTGGCAGTTCGGTGGCGCTTACCTTCAGGCCGGTGTGTTCCTGACCGATGATCGGCGCTATTACAGACGGGGTGAGTTTGACCGGATAGAGCCCCGGCACCGGGCGGGCGCCCTCGAGCTGGTCGCACGGCACAGTGCTGTGGACCTGAGAGAGCGGAACTTGGGCGCCGAGGCGAGCGTGACGCTGCTGGGTCTTGCCTGGTATCTGGGCGAGTTGTTCCAGCTGCGCCTGAATTACCTGATGCCGGATATTCGCGGCAATACCCTGATGGCCGTGCCGGACGGAGACGCTGTTACCCTGCGTGCTGTGCTGCGGTTCTAGGCAGCGTGAGGGTCACCTGCGTCCACTGGCCGGGTTCGCTGGTAATCGACATGTTGCCTTTGTGATGGCGCATGATGGTCTGACAGATACTGAGGCCCAACCCCAGGTTGTCCGGTGTATCACTGGTGGAATAGAACGGATCAGTGAGCCGCTTGATATCGTCTGGCGCGATACCCTGGCCGTTGTCCCGAATTACGATTCGATGGGCACTGTCAGAGCTTTCGGCGGTTATCTCGATTTTTCCGGGCTGCCGGTTTTTGCTCACGGCAGAGACGCCATTGAGCAGCAGGTTAACGAACACCTGGGTCAGGGCAGATGGATAGCAGGGAACGGTCGTTCCCTCCGGAATGTCAGTCTGAAGCTCGACACCTCGTAGCTGATGCTGGCAGAAGCGGGTGGCGGTGGTCACCAGTTTGCCGAGGTCTGCCGTTTCCAGGCTGTGTTCAGGGACGGGGCGGGAAAACTCGATCAGGTCAGACACAATATCGGCAATGCGTTTCTGGTGGGTGCTGGCGTCGGTCAGGGCGTCTGCGACCTCGACATCCCGGTTTACCGAGTTGGCAAAATCCACGGCCTGGCTGGCGCAGTTCAACGGGTTCATGATCTCGTGGAGCAGCCCCTTAGCCATATGGCTAAGGGCCTGATGTTTCTGTTCCTGGGCCAGTCTTTCTTCCGTTGATTTCAGGGTTTCCAAAGTGCGGGAAAGTTGTCGATTCCGGTCTCGGAGCAGGAATTGGAGCGCCAGCAGGTTGCGCAGGAACTGCGACAGGAACCAGGCCGATAGCGGTGCGACCACCAGGCACATCAGAATCAGCCAGTTGGTCAGAATGCCGATCAGGGTGTCGCTTACCTGAGTGCTGTCGACCGCCACGAACGTGGCGAGTACCAGCAGTGTCAGGTTGATCAGGATAATCACGCTGGTGTGGAACAGGGACAGGGTAATGATGCCCACGGAGCTGATGAAAAAGAACAAGCCCACGATGGGAGCGAGCGACGCGCCCGTTGTCATGTATCCCAGGTAGCTGAACGCCGCCATGTTGAAAAACACCAGGTAGACAATCATCGGCGCTGACCGGCGCAGGCGCGTGAACCGGTGAGCGGCGATCAGACCGGTCAGAATCGCGGTGTAGATGAGGTAGATACCGAATACGTCCGGTGCATCCGGGTTCAGGGCCAGGCCCCCGAGAAACAGCAGGGTACCGATAAAGGCAATCACCAGGTAAACGTCGGCGAACAGGGGCAGCACCCGGTACCGATACTGGGTGTGGTAGAAGCGTTCGAAGCGTCGCTGTCGGTAGGCGGGCAGCTGGCGGATCTGATCCATCCCGGAAAGCAGTTTCACTCGGCGGCTCCGTGTTGGTGTCGTTGCATAAAGAGAATGAGCTCGGGCAGGCGCTCGAAGCCCAATTTCACGAAAATCCGGTCCTTGTAGGAATGCACCGTCTTGCAGGAAACGCCAAGCCTGCCTGCAATATCGCGTACCGGCAGCCGGCTGGCCATCAGCTGTGCCACTTCCCGCTCCCGTCCGGACAAGGCCTGATAGGCGAGCATGGCGGCCGGTGCTGGTTCCTGCTGCCAGTTACCGACATAAACCTGCCCGTTTCGAATGTAGAA
>NZ_DDOI01000149.1:17402-29415 GCF_002341575.1 Marinobacter sp. UBA2498
CCACGGCCTTGATGCCTGCTTCCAGATAGATCGCCATCCGCCCGCTGCTGACCGGCGTGTCCGATATCAGCAGCACGGACAATGACGGATTCACCGCCAATGCATGCTCGGCGATGGTGAGCCCGTCGTTGTCCTGCAGGTTTTCCTCAATCAGCAGTACCGAAGGGGTGGCCCTCTTTAGCCGATTGAGCGTTGCCACTCCGGTCTCCGATTCGCCAACCAGCTCGACCTCATCGTGCAAGAGGATCTGGAATAGCAGGCTGTCACGGAGCAGTCGCTGCCCCATGGTGACGTACAACCTGAGCCTGCGCTGACCTGACGCCATCAGTCTGCCCTGGCCGGCAGATGGAGACTCAATCGAAGACACTGGTCGCCTCCGGTCACGTCGATATCGCCAGCAAGCAGTCGGGTGCTTACGAAGAGCATCAGAAGAGCGCTCTGCTGCTCCAGCAGGGGGCGGGAGAGGCGGGTGATTGGCGCCAGCAGATGGCTGTACATGTGAAGTGGGCTGGCGCTGGCGACCATGAGGCCGCTTTCGGTCCGGGTCAATTCCAGAGCAGAGCGCTCCAGCCCGGAGGCCTTCATCAGGGTTGCCAGTGCCTGGCAAAGGGCCATCAACGGTGTTTGTGTTTCGCTCGTGCCTGCCGGGTTCTCCAAGGCGTCCGCGAGAGCCTGGTCAAAGGCTTGCCGGTTCTGGATGCCGTGCACGTGGCCTGGCTGAAGGGTGCTGAGCTGCCTGCCCGCCATTCCGGCAAAGTCTCTTACAAGATCATGCTCAAGCGCGGTTTCCCGGCTTGCGCGCAGATGGGGTGGCTGGGCAGGAAGTGTGCGAACGGTTGCCAGGGCATCCAGAAAGTCGGCGGTGATCGGTTCGCCGGTAAAACCGTCCACTCGCTCGTTTAGATGTTCAAGCAGTCTGGCTCGTCGTTGCTGGCGAAGCTCCGCGAACTGTTGTTCTGCAATTGAGCGTGAACGGTCTCTTGCAGAGACCAGGGTGCGATGTTGGACAAGAGCCTTGCGGAAGAGCGACAGCAATTCGGCTGCGTTCCATGGCTTCTTCTGATAGCGGAAGATCCGGCCCTCGTTAACTGCATCCATGGCCACATCAACCTCGCCCCAGGCTGACGTGAGAATTCGGACAATTGTCGGGTGCGACTGGCGTAGTTCGTCCAGCAGCTCTTTGCCATGCATCCCGGGCATTCTCTGGTCTGTCATCACCACCGCGACATCGCTGTCTTTCTGCAACACGAGCTGAGCCTCTTCTGCACTGATGGCGCTCAGCACGCGGAATTCGTCCTGCATGCGCTCCAACTGCCTCGACAGATAACGGGTGGCAGTCGGTTCGTCATCCACGATCAGAATCGCCGGTTTGGGGCCCTCGTGGGCCTCGCTGGTATCCGGAGAGAAGGTTTGTCCTTCGCGGGTAAGCGCGGCTGTGAGCACGTGCGACCGGATAACATCGGGATTGACCGGCTGTTCGAAGCAGCGATCGACCAGCTGATGGTCGAGCAGTTTCACGAGGAGGTTCAGCGCAATGGCATCTCCTATGAGGATCTTCAGAATCCGGGGGTGGTGGTCCCTGGCCCGTGCCAGTAGCGACGACTCAAGATAGTCATCAGCGCGGTTCGGAAGCAGAACGATGGCGGTGGGTATGGTGGCAGCCGAGGGCAGGTAGTCGAGTGCCCCCTGGTCAGTGGCGAACGCGTGAATAACGAAATCGCTGGCAAACAAGGTTTCGAAGTGCTGTCGGTCCTGGTCGTCGTCATACCGGAGAAGGATCTCCGCCGCTCCGCTGGTCGCCATGATTACTCTGTATCCTGTTAATGGGGTAGGGAAGAGATTAGCAACAACAGTGGCTTAGCGGTGTAGGAACTTCCTACAGCAGTGCCTTTGCCGGCAATGAAAACCTGGTTCTGTGACAGCCTTGGCACTATGGACTGTCCTGGCGTCAGGAGCGACTACACTTACCAGAGGCTCATCGAAAGGGAGATAACCATGACAGTTCCTGAGAATGGTCTGACGAATCACGAAGTCACCATCTGCCTGGCTGGCGGTGCCGTGCTGGGTCCGTTCAATGCGACCTGGAGCAAGGATTCCGGTGGGGATGTGCGTGAGCTGGTCCGCGAGTACGATGCGTTTCTGCAGGGTGAAAAGCAGCACCGTTACAAGTTTCACCTGCACGACACCTACACCAACACCGTTCATACCCTGATCCTCAATTTTGAACAGGTTACGGGCATCTGCGACCATGTCCGGCTCAGATCCCAGGGCGGCGGCTGAGCCATGGCCGGGCCCCTGGCGTACACGCCAAGAAGCCCACAGTGCAAATGCACGGACAGGAGGGAATATGAGCGAATTCAGAACGGAAACCGACAGCCTCGGGGACGTCCAGGTACCTGCTGATGCGCTCTGGGGCGCTCAAACCCAGCGGGCGGTGGAAAACTTCCCGGTCAGTGGCCAGCCAATGCCTCAGCCGTTTATTGCCGCCGTTGCCCAGATCAAGCGCGCAGCCGCCGAGGCCAATACCAGCCTGGGCCTGCTCGACAACGATCTGCGGGATGCGATCTCCCAGGCTTGCGAAGATCTGGTCAAGGGCGAATACGCAGATCAGTTTCCGGTAGACCGCTACCAGACCGGCTCGGGCACCAGCACCAATATGAATGTCAACGAGGTGATCGCCAGTATCGCCCGCAACGCAGGCTTCGAGGTGCACCCGAACGATCACGTGAACATGAGCCAGAGCTCCAACGACGTGATTCCAACGGCGATCCACGTGAGTGCCGTGATTGCAGCCAAGGAGAAACTACTGCCGGCGCTGTCGCATCTTTGCGGTGTGATCTACGAGCAGGAAGCGGCATTTTCCAGCCAGGTAAAAACCGGCCGCACCCACCTGATGGATGCCATGCCGGTGACCCTTGGCCAGGAGTTGAAAACCTGGCGCGAACAGCTTCTGGCCGTGGAAAAGCGGGTAGAAGCCGCAGCTGATGAGCTGTTGGCCGTTCCCCAGGGCGGCACCGCGGTGGGTACCGGAATCAATGCGCTCCCGGAATTTCCGGGCCAGTTCGTCAAGTTCCTGCGGGCCAACACCGGCTATCCCTTTACGTCGCTCGATCACAAATTCACCGGCCAGAGCGCGGTGGATGCCCCGGTGGCCCTCTCCGCACAATTGCGCGGTGCAGCCATCGTGCTGACCAAGATCGCCAACGATCTACGCTGGATGAACAGCGGCCCTATTCACGGCCTGGCTGAAATCAGTCTTCCGGCATTGCAACCGGGCAGCAGTATCATGCCGGGCAAGGTCAATCCGGTCATCCCGGAGTCCGTGGCCATGGTTGGCGCCCAGGTGATGGGGCTGGACAGCGCCGTGGCCATTGCCGGTCAGTCCGGTAATTTCCAGCTCAACGTCATGCTCCCTCTGGTGGGCGGCAACCTGCTGGACATGACCGATTTGCTCGCCAATGCGGCCATCATGCTGGCGGACAAGGCGATCAAGGATTTCACGGTCAATGCCGACAACCTGAACGCAGGTGTGGGCAAGAATCCCGTACTGGTGACAGCGCTTAATCCCGAGATCGGCTACAGCCTGGCGGCAGACATCGCCAAGGAAGCGTATAAAACGGGCCGGCCAGTCATCGATGTGGCGGAGGAACGCAGCGGCCTGAGCCGGGAGCGGCTCGAGGAGTTGATGGATCCGCTCAAGCTGACCCGGCGCGGTATCGCCTGATCGGTCGTTTCAGAGGGGCGCAAACGCTTGCTGATCATCCTGGAGCTGTTTGTGATGCTGGTGCTGGCCAACGGCACGCCGGTGGTTGCGGCCGGGCTGCTGAAAAACCGCTGGTCGGCCCCGGTGGACGGCGGTCGACTGCTGTCCGATGGTCGCCCCGTATTTGGTGAAAGCAAAACCTGGCGGGGTGTTGTATCCGGTGCACTGGCTTGCGGGCTTTTTGCGCTGTTTACCGGGCTGGGATTCGTGTTCGGGCTTCTGTTCGGCCTGCTGGGGCTGGGAGGAGATCTTCTGAGCAGCTTCATGAAGCGTCGAATGGGTTTGGCATCAAGTGCCCGGGCTGTCGGGCTGGATCAGATCCCGGAAGCCCTCCTGCCCATGCTGCTGGCGATGTGGTGGCTGCCGGTGAGCCTGTGGGTAGTGTTGGTTGTCGTGGTGGTTTTTACCCTGTCCAACATCTATGGCTCACCGCTGCTCTACCGTCTCGGTATACGCCGGCAGCCCCACTAAACCGGGCCGCGAGTCAGGGTGTGAAGGGTTACTTCCGGCGGGCAGTTCAGGCGAACGTTTACCACGGACGTTCCGGAACCCGGTGAGGTGTAGCCCTGCATGCCATTCATCCGCCAGTAACCTCGACCGAGTGTGCGCGGGCAGTCAGAGTCGAGAGTCACCGGTATACCTCCGGGCAGGCAGATCTGGCCGCCGTGTGTGTGTCCGCAGAGAAAGACGTCGTAGCCGGCGTGGGCAGCCTCGCGCCAGATCTCCGGCGTATGGCTGAGGAGGATGCTGGTGCCTCCCGCAGGGATATTGTCCCCCGCCTGGTGCAGGTTGTGGACCTTGAAGAAGTGGGCGTCGTCCACACCCGCGAGGTACAGGGTCTGGCCTCCCCGTTCAATGGGCGCCATTTCGTTCATCAGCAGTTGGTAACCCATGTCTTCCAATGCCGGTACCATGCGAACGCTGTCGTGGTTACCCAGAACCGCATAGGGCTTGCTTTTTATACCGTCCCTCAGCCGCGCCATGCCGTCCAGGGCGCCCTCAATCGGGCCCCACGTGAGTTTCCGGTAGTCGCCGGTCAACACGCACAGATCGTAGTCTAACGGTTCGATCTGGCGCAGGACTGCCTGCAGGTTGGCTTCGTCCATGTCTACGTGCAGGTCGGTCAGATGCAGAATGCGAAAGCCCTCGAAGGCTTCCGGCAGGCCGGGAAGCTGGAAATGATTGTGCACGGTGTTCAGACGCCGGCTGTTGCTCTGGCCCCGGCCCCAAAGGCCAACCATGCGCAAACAGGTACGGATAAAGCCGGGCGCGGTGGCCCAGTTTTCCAGATGGAATGAGCTGTGATCCTGCCCGAATACCTTCGCTTCAGCTTCCCGTTCAATGCCGAGCCTCTGGCGGGCGTGAACAGGGCCGAGCCTCAGGCTCAGGCGGTATTCCAGGAGTTCATCCTGGTTCTCCGGTGTACGAGCCCTTGCCGTCATTTTTCTTCCCTTATATGCCGAGCCGGGCATGGCCGATGTGCTAAGTGGCAAACCCTGTCTGTCATTATGGATGGCCCTCGAAGGTATGCAACCAAAACGACACAATGTTCATGTTTGATGACACACTGGCGGTGAAACCGGCGGAGCAACAGACTCAGGAGATTTATGACGGAACCATCGAGTGATGACAGGCTGTCGTTCAGCCAGATTTTCCTGCTGTTCCTTCGGCTGGGGCTGACGTCGTTTGGTGGTCCGGCAGCGCATCTCGGATTCTTTCACGATGAATTTGTCAAACGTCGGCGGTGGCTCTCAGACAGTGCCTACGCAGAAGTTGTGGCCCTCTGCCAGTTGCTGCCGGGACCGGCTTCCAGCCAGGTCGGTCTAACCATCGGGTTCCTGCGCGGCCATTACCGCGGCGGACTCGCAGCGTGGCTGGGGTTCACCCTGCCATCGGCGGCGATCATGATTGGTCTTGCGTTGGGGTTGAACGCCTGGCCAGAGGCCAGCAGTGGCGGCTGGGTACAGGGTCTCAAGTTGTTTGTGGTGGCGGTGGTGGCCAAGGCGGTCTGGCAGATGGGAACAACCCTGTGCCCGGACCGTCCCCGAATCGCCATGGCGTTGCTGGTAGCGGTGAGCCTTCTGATGATGGGCGAAACCTGGATGCAGATACTGGCGTTGGTCATTGCCGGGGCTGTGGGTTCCTTTCTGGGGTTGGGGAGCGGAGAGGCATCTGAGCCGCTGCATGTGCCACTGCAATCCCGGAAACCTGCGCTTTTTGCGGGGGCCTTTTTGATTCTGTTGTTGGTTTCCTTTCTGCCTCAGGCCACCGGCAGTCTTGGCTGGATAGGCGCTGAAATGTACCGGGCCGGTGCCCTGGTGTTTGGCGGCGGACATGTAGTGCTGCCCTGGCTGCAGGAGGGCTTCGTGGCCTCCGGTGCCATGCCGGCGGACACTTTCCTGGCGGGGTATGGCGTTGCCCAGGCTATACCGGGGCCGCTGTTTTCCTTTTCAGGATTTCTGGGTGGTTCACAGGCCGGTGTTCTCGGTGGTGTGATTGCGGTACTGGCTGTGTTCCTCCCGGGAACCCTGCTTGTATTCGCCGGTCTTCCCCTATGGAGTTGGCTTCGGGAGCATCGTCGCGCCCGGTCAGCACTGGCCGGGGTGAATGCAGGCGTGGTGGGGTTGTTGCTGGCGGCTCTTTATGATCCGGTCTGGGTCTCCGCCGTCCATGGTGCGCAGGATCTGGCACTCGTGCTCGCTATTTGGGTCTGTCTCGCTGTCTGGCGGGTTCCGGTCTGGCTACTGGCGCCGCTGAGTGCGCTGGCTGGAGTGATCCTGCTGTCCTGATCAACGTACATATAATCCTTTCTTCCCGAGCCGGCACACGGGTTGGCAAATCAGCAGGTTTCCAGCCACAATCGAGCGGTTAAAGGCAGATAATTCGAACGCAGAGGTTACCATGACGACATCCTGCAGTATCCCGGGTCTCAACGTACCACGTAGCCGTTTTCCCGATCCTGAACAGGACCTGCCTGCGGCCGAGGGCGAACAGCGTGTCGTGCTGGCTGGCGGCTGTTTCTGGTGTGTGGAAGCCGTTTTCCTGGCCATCGATGGCGTAACCAGTGTTGAGTCCGGTTACGCTGGCGGTCACGCCAGCTCTGCCAATTATGAGGCCGTATGCTCAGGTACTACCGGCCACGCAGAAGTGGTCGATGTTCACTATGACCCTGCCAGGGTCAGTTTTGGCGAACTGCTAAAGGTGTTCTTCTCGGTTGCTCACGATCCCACCCAGCTGAACCGCCAGGGCAACGACCGGGGCACCCAGTACCGCTCGGCTGTGTTCTACGAGACTGCCGAACAGCGGCGGGTAGCCGAGGCCTACATCCATCAGCTCAATCAGGCCGAAGTGTACCCGGACCCGATAGTGACCACGCTGGAGCCGCTGGAGGCATTTTACCCGGCAGAAGAGTACCACCAGAACTTTGCTGCCCGGAATCCCTACCAGCCATACATCATGGCCGTGGCCGCCCCGAAAATGGAAAAGCTTGTAGACAGTTATCCTGATCGCCTGAAGCCGGAATTTACAGACAACGACGCAGGCAGCACCGCCTGAGGAGGCAGACTATGGGAGTTTCCGCTGCAGGTTATGACCTGACACCACTTAACGAAGCACAGGTTGAGGAGAAAGCTGCGGATCTGACATCGGAGGAGCGGCGCGTGCTGCTCGACCATGGCACCGAGCATCCGTTCTGCGGAACCTTGCTGGATAACAAAAAAGCCGGTGTTTACCACTGCCGGCTTTGCGATCTGCCTTTGTTCAGCTCGGACTCGAAGTTTGACTCGGGAACCGGCTGGCCGAGTTTCTTCCAGCCCTTTGATCCGGAGCATATCCGCTACATTGAGGACACGAGTCTTGGCATGACCCGCACCGAAATCCGCTGCCCCCGTTGCGACAGCCATCTCGGCCATGTCTTTCCTGACGGCCCGCCGCCAACCGGGCAGCGCTACTGCCTGAATTCGGTTGCCATGGTGTTTCAGGAAAACGCCTGAGACGAAAAAAGGGGGCCGCAGGGCCCCCGATTCTATTTATTGCCGCCTGTCACAGTCGCCACGTAGTGTGCTACCGCATTTATCTGTTCCTCAGACAGCGACTCGTTGAACGCCGGCATGACACCCACCCCGCTAGTTACGGCATTGACCACCTGTTCCATTGTGGGTTTGAGTTCATCGAGATCCGGGCCGATGGCACCAGCCGAACCGGCGTCCGCCAGGGTGTGGCATATGGTGCAGGAAGGTTGAGCCTCCTGAGTGAATACCTGTTTCCCCTTGTCAAAGTCGCTGGCCATCGTCAGGGGCGACAGTCCGATCAGAGCTATGGCGCCCAGTACTGCAGTTTTTCTCATATCATTGCTTTCCGGATAGGTCGGAGCCGCCGTAATCCCGGGTCGGCTCCGCCAATGATCAACTGATGGCAACCGTGACTCCGTGGTCGCTCCAGCCATTGTGACCGTAGCCACGTTCATTCTCGGTCCGACCCTCAGGTTGGGTGTTGCCCTGCACGTCGGTCGCCCGGCTGACAATCCGGTGCTCTCCGGCCGCTAGATCCGCTGCCAGGACAAACGGCCTCCAGGCATAGGGGCCAAGGTCCGGTCCCAGGAAACGAGCCTGTTTCCAGGTTTTACCACCATCCACTGAAACGTCGACTTTTTCGAGCGGAACAGTGCCACCGAAAGCGACGCCATAGATCATATTGCGACCGTTCTGACCGCTTTCCAGAGGCGATGTTACCCAGGATTTGACGTTCATTTCCCACATGGAAGGCTGATCCGGGGCGCCTTTCACGCCGACATCACGAACCCGGTAGCCTGAAGCCTGGATCTTGGCGTCCGTCTGGTTTTCGGTGAAGGCAACGTTCTTGACGTACTTCACGTTGTTCACGCCGTAGTAACCCGGCACAACCATTCTTAGCGGGCCACCGTGAGTGTGGGTCAGAGGCTCGTCATTCATTTCCCAGGCCAGCAATGCGGTTTCCATGGCACGGGTGGGAACGGAACGTTCCACGATAATCGTTTTCGGGTCCAGGCCGTCGGGAAGTGTCTCGCCGCCGGTGCTGGTGATGTACCGGGTACCGTCAACAGGGCCGCCAAGAGCCTCCACAACATCTTTCAGCGGTACACCGGTCCACATGATGCAGCCCGCAGCGCCAACAGACCATTGGGTACCACTCGCGCCATGGGGGAAGAAGGCGCGACCGTTACCGGAACACTGTAATACGGAGGCAACGGTGGTAACCCCCATCTGTTTCAGGTCGCCGACCGTCAGGTTTCGGGGATTTTTCACGCCCTCGATTCGCACCTCCCAGGCATCCGGGTTATCGGTTACCGAGGCTGGTGGCGCGGGCAGGTTATTACGAACGAACAAGCGGTCACTTGAGGTGATAACGCCATTGCCGATTGCCCCCCGTTGGGTTTCCATCGTGTTTGCGCTGTGAACAATCAGGGCGTTGCGTTCTTTCCAGGCGGCGTAATCCGGGAGTGATTTTGGTTCATCGGCTTTGGCAAGGGGCGTAAATCCCAGCACGCTTACCGCGGCCATGGCGCCGGCACTGCCAAGTAGCAGGGTGCGGCGGGAGGGGTTCTGAAGGCCCGGGTCATTCGGGCCGCGCATCAGCGCTGATTCCTGCTTCATTATCCGTCTCCTTCTTAGGGTTGTCGTCGGACGGTGGGACTGCTTTTTCAATTCTTCGCGGTTATATCCTTATATCTTATAGGTAATGGTTAAAAATTAATCAATACTTTTGTGTGTTATTCAACGGGTTTTTCAGTCGCTATAATTCGCCCCCTATCGAACGCGCAGCAACGAGGCCGCGAACGAACCCGGGAAACAGAGAAGGGTCGCTGAGATGATTCGATTGAAGATGAATCCGCTAACGGAGTCAGCAACGCTTCTTCGGCGGGCGGGTGTGGTTCTGGGCAGTGTCGGATTGACAGCACTCTTTTCCCTGTTGGTTTTGCTGAGGGCGCTGTTCGGGAGGTTGAACCGGCCCATCGTCGACAAATACTGCCGCGAGTGGTCGGCCTCGCTGTTACGATTGGTTCGTGCCAGCCTCACCGTACGCGGGCAAGTGCCTGATTTCGGCGACGGGCGCCGGTACATCATCATGTGCACTCATGCCAGCCACTATGATATTCCGGTCACCTTCGTATCGTTGCCGGGATCGATCCGTATGCTGGCAAAAAAGGAGCTGTTCAGTATCCCGCTGCTGGGGCGGGCCATGCGTGCAGCGGAATTCCCCTCAGTAGACCGCTCCAATCGGCAACGTGCAGTCAGGGATCTGGAGAAGGCGCGGGCGATGATGGAAAGTGGAATCGTGCTCTGGGCCGCGCCCGAGGGAACCCGCTCGCCGGACGGAAAACTTCTGCCTTTCAAGAAAGGCTGTTTTCACCTGGCGCTGGATACTGAGGCGGTGATCGTGCCGGTGGCCGTGCGGGGTATCCACCGTGTTTTACCGGCCCGCACCTGGCAGATCAACCTCGGGCAGCCGGTGGATGTGAGGGTAGGAGAACCGCTGGATACGGCCGGTAAGACCAAAGCCGACCTGGACGAAGTCATGACCGAGGTGCGCGCAAGGCTGACGGAGCTGTTGGGAGACGGTGAAGCCGGTTAGCACCGGCCTCACATCGGCACGCAGATCAGGCCGTACCGGCAGCCACCACCGTGGAGAGCAGATAGCCGGTATAGGCCACGTACACCAGCACCAGGATGCCACCATCCACACGGCTCACCAGTTTTCGCCATCCGGTAAGCCCGTAACCCATCAGGAACAGACCCACCGTGAGCGCCAGCATCAGCGTCCAGTCACGGTAGAGCACTTCCGGGTCCACCGCGAGGGGTTCGATAACAGCCGCGAGACCCACCACGGCGAGGGTGTTGAAAATGCCCGACCCCAGAATATTGCCCAGGATCAGGTCGTGTTCGTTCTTTTTGACCGCGGCCAGAGCCGAGGCGAGTTCGGGCAGGGAAGTGCCGATGGCAACGATGGTGAGACCGATCACCAGATCGCTGACTCCAAGGCTCTGGGCAATCGTCACGGCACCCCAGACCAGCATCCGGGAGCTGACGATCAGCAGTACCAGGCCAATTACCAGCCAGATGACAGCGGTTTTAAGGGGCATGGGATGGGCGATGATCTCGGCATCGGCATCGCCGGCCAGGGGGTCCGCCTTGCCTCTCATGCCCTGATAGATGGACCAGCCCATAACCACCGCGAAGACCGCCAGTAACACCCAGCCATCCATGCGCGAGAGTTGCCCATCGAGCAGTTGGGCACCGGCAATGAGGGTGAGTACGATCAGCAGCGGCAGCTCTTTACGGATCACCTGGGAGTGCACTGCGATAGGCGCGATGACGGCTGTCAGGCCGACAATGAGCGCAATATTGGTAATGTTGGAGCCATAGCCATTACCCAGGGCCAGGCCGGGGTTGCCATCGGACGCGGCCATGGCAGAGACGGCCAGCTCCGGTGCCGAGGTGCCGAAACCGATGATCACCATGCCGATCAGCAGGGTCGGCATCCCCAGGTGTTTGGCGGTCGCCGCGGCGCCCTCCACAAACTTGTCGGCACTCCAGACCAGCAGTACCAGGCCGGCGATGATAGCGCCAAATGCCATTAGCATAGATAGACCTCAGTTGATGAAACGTCCGAGCATGAAAACGCCGGCGTAGCCCAGGGTATAGGCTGCCAGGAGGTGTGCAAGATACCGCAAATAGGCCACAAAGGTCAGCCCCGGGATCTTGCTCATTGCCACGATGCCGGCGGCTGAACCGATCACCAGAAGCGATCCACCCACGCCCACGGCGTAGGTCAGGCCCATCCATTCACCGGGACTCATATCGATACCGGCCTTCAGCAGTGCTGCTGTCAGCGGCACGTTATCGATCACGGCCGAGAAGATTCCCATCAGGTAATTGGCGTAGAGCGGCGGCAGGATATCGTAAATGGCCACCAGCGAGTCCAGTGCGTGAATCTCCTTGAGCATGCCCACCAGCAGCAGAATGCCCAGGAAGAACAGCAGGGTCTCGAATTCGATGATTCGGATGTATTCCAGAATCGGGTCCAGGTCAGAGTCGTCGCTCATGAAGCGCGATACCAGAAACATGATGGACAGGCCGAACAGAAAGGTCAGAACCGGCGGAATTCCGAACAGGGCATTGCCGGCAATGGTGCTCAGGATTGTTAACAAAAACAGGCCGCTGATGACCGCATCCACCCGCCGAACCGGGGTGGTATTGGAACGAAGTGTCACCG
>NZ_DDOI01000011.1:0-3947 GCF_002341575.1 Marinobacter sp. UBA2498
GTTTATAAGCTGACAATCAGATATCGCAGCCCTCCGCCTTTTCGAGAATCATGTCAGCAGCCTTTTCGGCAATGGCAATCGTAGGCGCGTTGGTATTGCCGCTAATCAGCCGTGGCATGATGGACGCGTCCACCACACGGAGGCCTTCGAGTCCGTGCACCCTGAGTTGTGGGTCCACGACCGCCATCCTGTCAGTTCCCATTTTGCAGGTGCCCACCGGGTGGTATACCAGGCCCACCTTTTCCTTCACCTTTTCGATGATCTGCTCATCGGACTGGCGATCTGCACCCGGGTGGAGTTCCTCACCCCGATAATCGTCAAAGGCCTTCGCCGCGAGAATCCGGCGGGCCTGGCGGATACCATCGACCATGGCTTTGCAGTCATCGGGATCGGCAAAGAAGTTGTAGTCGATTTCCGGCGCCGCAAACGGATCGGCCGACGTTATGGTTACGTTGCCTGAGCTCTTCGGCCGCAGCACACAGACATGCACTGAATAACCGGGGTTGGACATGAGTTTCAGGTCCCGACCGCTATCATCAAACAGCAGCGGCAGCATGTGGAGCTGAACATCCGGGCGATTAACGCTGTCACTGGATTTGATAAAACCGCCAGCCTCGGTGATGGATTTAGCGAGCTTGCCCCGTTTACTGAGGAAGTATCGGATGGTATCCGGGAGCATTTTCAGCAGGCCACCGAACGAGGCAGTGAAGCCACTGTTCTTCCTGCTTGAGACCAGGACGCAGGCGTCCACATGCTCCTGAAGATTCTTACCCACTCCCGGTAATTCGTGCAGGCACCGAATACCCAGGTTTTCCAGGATGTCGCGGTCTCCGATGCCGGAAAGCTGAAGCAACTGGGGCGAGTTGATCGCTCCACCGCTTAGAATGATTTCCCGGTTTGCCCGCAACACCCGATCTCTGCCCTTGTGGCGGAGCTCTACCGCAACAGACCGTTTGCCCTCGAACACCACTTTTTTCGCCTGTGCGTCGGTGAATACAGTCAGGTTCTGGCGAGTCATGGCCGGCTTCAAATAGGCGTCGGCGGCACCGAATCGACGGCCATTCTTGATGTTCAGGTGGAAATAGCCCACGCCTTCCTGGTTGGCGCCGTTAAAATCGCTGTTGCAGGGAAAACCGGCCTGCCGTGCCGCATCTACGAAAGCTTCGGACATCGGGTACTCCGCTGTTTCCGGTGCACTGATGTGAAGGTTGCCACCTTTGCCGTGATAAGGGGTTCCGGAAAGCGTCTCGTGGTGTTCCGATTTTATGAAGTAAGGCAACATCTCCCGATAGCCCCAGCCTTCATTACCGAGTGCCTCCCACTCGTCGTAGTCCTCTTTCTGACCGCGCACGTAGAGCATGCCGTTTATTGACGAACTACCACCAAGCCCTTTTCCCCTGGGGGTAAACAAGGGCTCACCATCTCGCAGTTTCTGGTCGGGCCTGGCGTTGAATGCCCAGTTGTACTTCTTGAGAAACATGTGGGCGGCAAAGGCGCCCGGCGTCCGGATCGTGAACGAATCCCCACCCGGCCCCGCCTCCAGTATGCAGACCGAGTATCTGCCATCGGCTGAAAGCCGATCCGCCAGTACGCTACCGGCAGAGCCGGCACCGACCACGATGTAATCAAAATTCTCGTTCACGGTTTTTCCCCCACCGGTTCAATGATGGAGAAGTTTGCTGGTGGTTTTTCCAGCATTTGCAGCAGGCCAAAGAAGGCATCCACTGCCCCCTCGACCTGGATCTCGCCAGACTCCACCGCCTCCGGGAAGCTGGTTTTTTGAAGAAGGATATTATCCAGTACCGCTCGGTGCATACTCACACTGGCGTGGGCACGCTCGTCCAGCTCCCCCGACCGATGGGTCAGCGTGGCGTTCTGAAGGTTCAGCCGATAATCCTCACCCTGGTCGGTAATAGACCAGTTGATCACCAGATGCTCTCCGGCGGCTTTTTCCGGGTCAATCCTTACTGCCATCGAATCAAAAAACATACTGATTTGCAGTGCCTGCATCAGGTCTGGCTGCAGCCCCACATGTTTCGGCGTGATTAGGCCGTGGCGCAATTCGTGCGCACCAACGAGGTAGGCGCTACGCCAGGTGCCCGCCTCGGCCTGGTAACCAAGCTGCTCCAGAGCGTCCGCGCCCAGTTCGCGCGCTTCACGGTTTTCAGGGTTGGCATACACGAGATCTCGCATCACTGATGCAACCCAGCGATAGTCGCCGTCCGCAAAATCTTCGCGGGCCTTTCGGAGCACTTCTGCCTCACCGCCCATGTAGTCGATGGTGCGTCTCGATTCTTCACGAGGTGGCAAAGGGTTAAGGTTGGCGGGATTGGCGTCATACCAACCCATGTAGCGCTGATATACACCGCGGGCATTGTGGCTGACGGTTCCGTAATAACCGCGCGCTGACCATTCCTGGTTCAGGCTTTCAGGTAACTGCAGGTTTTCAGCAATATCGCCTGGCAACATGCCACGGTTCATCATACGAACCGTCTGATCATGGATATACTTGTACAGGTCCCTTTGAACTTCCAGAAAATGCGTGATGTCTTCCGGGTTCCAGATCGGCCAGTGATGCTGGGCCACCAGAATGTCCGTGCGATCAGCGAAGCGAACCAGTACCTTGTCGATAAACCTGGACCAGGAACTGGCGTCGCGAATGGCGGCTCCGCGGATGGTGTAGATGTTATGCAGGTGCTGACTTGTGATCTCGGCGGTGTTGAGCACACGGAACTGAGGGAAATACATCATCATCTCAGATTCGGCTTCGGTGCCGTGCGCCATCTGGAAGTCAATCTCGATACCATCGATGGTCAGGTTGGCGTTGTCAGGCACGGTATCGGTGGGAGCAATAAGGCTGAGCCCACCGCTACCCAGTGCCTTGCCAAGCCCGGTGTCGACATGACCTCTCACGCCCGGAGTCAAACCAGCGCCGAACTGGTAGGTGGCGCGACGGGTCATGGCGTTGCCGGCAATCACATTCTCTGCAATTGCATGCTCCATAAACCCCTCTGGAGCATAGATCCGGACCTTCCCGGCTCGAACATCCTCCTCATTAACGACACCCTTCACACCCCCGAAATGATCCGCATGGTTGTGTGTGTAAAGCACTGCCACCACGGGCTTTCTGCTTCGATGCTGGTAATAGAGTTCCAGACCGGCGCGCGCCGTCGCGGGAGTCAGAAGGGGGTCGATGATGATCAGGCCGCTGTCACCCTCAATGATGGTCATATTGGACAGATCCATGTTGCGGACCTGGTACATGCCTTCGACCACTTCGAACAGCCCATGGATCGCATTCAGTTGCGCCATGCGCCACAGGCTTGGATTGACTGAATCCGGAGCGGCATCGGCCTGCAGGAAGGCGTAGGGCGCCATGTCCCAGGCCACGTGACCTTCATTATCCAGCACCCTGCCATCAGGCAACGCACCCAAGAAGCCACGGCGAGCGTCCTCAAACGAACGGGTATCGGAAAACGGCAGCTCATTCAGTACCGCCTGGTTTAACTGTGCCGTCACGTCCGTTGCCGGCTTGGAGGTTTCGGCCTGAGCGATCATCGGGAACAGTAAACCGGCACCGAACGCTGTCAGCATGGCCTTCTTGAATAGGGGTAGCATGCGGAATCTCCTCTTTTTGGCGGCACCTGGGTTTTGTTGGTTTCGAATCGTGCGCCACGTAACTGCAGTTTGAAGCGAGGTGTTCCGTTCATCCAATGCAATGTTTCTTGACTTAATATGCGCAAAACGCATAGATATAGTGCCATGGACACACGACACATCCGGCATTTCATGGCGTTAGTTGAGTGCGGCAGTTTTGCCCGCGCCTCGGAAGTCGTGCACCTGTCTCAACCGGCTTTAAGTCGCAGCATCCAGGAACTGGAGCGCCAACTCGGGGCCAGACTGTTCGATCGGGGGCGCTTCGGGGTGGTTTTGACCGCGCACGGGCG
>NZ_DDOI01000011.1:3984-25760 GCF_002341575.1 Marinobacter sp. UBA2498
GGCGAGCCGCTCTACCCCACGTCCGGGGCCTGCTGGCAGCGGCAGAATCTTTAAGACAGGAAGTCGAGGCCATCGACGAGCTTGAGACAGGCGAATTGAATATCGGAACCGGCCCCTACCCGGCGCTGGCACTGATGGATAAGGTCTGTGCCCGGTTTGTGGATCAGTATCCGGGAATCCGCCTCAACATTCGGACAGATAACTGGCAGGATTTACGCCTTGCGCTGTTGGACCATGAGATAGAGCTCTTTGTGGCCGATACCGGCGAGTTGTCTGGCGATCCCGATCTGGAAATAACCCACTTGCCGCAGCCCGAAGTTGTTGTGTTTTGTCGTCATGATCACCCGTTGGCTCAGGCGACGGGGGTGGTATGGGGAGATTTACTCGATTATCCAATAGCCATGACACGTGTTCCTGAAGATATGGAACGGAATATTCAGGCCATGAGCGCGCAACAAGGGGGGCTGAAACGAAGAATCGAGTGCGACAATATTGCCATGCTTGCGGCCATTGTTACTGGCAGCAAGGCCATCAGTATCGCACCCAGACCTATAGTGGCCGATTTGCTTGATAGCGGAAAGGTGACAACCGTTTCTGTATCCGGGATTGAGACTCTTCGGACCCGCTATGGTGTCTTGCAGCGTTGCGGGAGGCCGCTTTCACCGGCGGCAGCCAAGTTCCATTCCATGGTTCTGGAATTCGCAAAACTGAAATGAACCAGGAACATGGCATTTAAGGCGCATTCCAGAAAGCCAGGTTTGTGAAGCAGGGGCCAACATGATTCAGACCGGACCGTGATCAATGGCGGAAAGGGCCTCGTTCACCTGGAACACTTTGCCGTTGACCTTCGGCACACCGAATTCTTTCAGCCGGGCCGTATGCTTGTTCAGATAGGCCCTTGCACTGCTCTCATCTTCGAAGAGATAGATACCGCCCGCCTCGCAGGAGTCGGGATTTTCTGTCCAAATCTTCCAGAGAAACCCCGGCTCCCTGGCAATAGACTCGGCAAGCTCGGCCATCGCACTCGCCATCTCATCGCCAAACGGGCCGTCGTAAGGAAAATCCAACTGTAGCAGGGTTCTCATCGTTCACGTCCTCCTGAGTTCATCAATGCATCATAGCCCTAACCCACACTAGTGCAGGCAGGCGTCATTTTCTGGCCCACAAGCCATTTCCCGGAACTTCAACTCTCTCCCGACACCGTGGAATCCAGATCCGCAAGCACTCCCGGTATCTCCTCAGCTTCTGAACGTCGGTTCAGCAGCAACGCCTGCGCAATACCCGCCAGAATGATCAGGGCGCAGCCGGCCAGCTGGAGGCTATTCAGGCCCTGATCAAACAGTATCCACGCAAGCGCCACAACGGTAATGGGCTCCAGATAAGCCAGGGTGCCGAACGTGGCCGCGGGCAGAGACCTCAGAGCGATAACGGCCAACAGGATGGCCAGGAAACCCGGCAGAATACCGGCAGCAATCAACCACCCCCACTGCGCGCCGGAAATGACTTCGCTCTCCAGCAGCACCAGCGGCAACATGCACAAAGCACCAGCGAGCATCTGGTAACCACTGCGGCTGAACACATGAACACGGTCATCCATGGAACGATTGGTTAACATAAACGCCGAGTAACAGAGCATGGCGCAGAAAGCATAGGCCAGACCGATGGCTTCTTCTGCCCGTCCACTCAGGTTGAAGTTGAATTCCATCATCATGGCGAAGCCCAGCAGCGCGAATCCGACCAATCCAACACTGGCCGAGGTGAGGCGCTCTCCGAGAAAGAAATGAGCCGCCACAGAGGCCGTCACTGGTGCCAGATAAAGCACCAAAACAGCGTTCGCCATACTGGTGTAATCCATTGCCAGGATGTAAAACATCACGAAACCCGCCAGGAAAGCACCGGTTACCAACACCTTCATACCGGGCCACATAAAGATCTTGCTGTGTTGCCTGGTTGCCAGCAGATAAACCGCCACCAAAACGGCCCCAATGAAGAGCCTATAGAAGGTAACCGTCTCGGCCCCCACCCCCGCATAGACCGAAATGGCACCGATCGTTCCCATAAAAACTGCGGAGAACGCTGCGGATAGTAAAAAGACTCCGGATCTCGATACTGAAGTCATGCTACCTCTGAATTAATGAATACCCCGTTTAGTCCCGCCTCGGCAAAGGGCAGGCCTGCGCTACACGAACAGAAGGCGCCTCCAGACTATTTAAATAACCCCAAACGCCAGCATCGCATCAGCAACCCGGCAAAAGCCTGTGGTATTGGCGCCAAATACGTAGTCTCCCGGCCGGCCGTATTCTTCAGCGGTTTCAAAACAGGAGCGGTGAATTTCGATCATGATGTCCTTAAGGCGGTGTTCGCTGTAATCGAAACTCCAGGAGTCCCGGGAGGCGTTCTGCTGCATTTCCAGCGCGCTGGTAGCCACGCCACCGGCATTAGCCGCTTTTGCAGGACCAAATAAAATGCCGGCGTCGCGGAACAACTTCACCGCGTCTGGAGTGCACGGCATATTGGCACCTTCAGCAACCGCCAGGACGCCATTGCGAATCAACGCCTTCGCGTCGCCCCCGGTCACCTCGTTCTGAGTGGCGCACGGCAGGGCTACCTGACAGGACAGTTCCCAAATGGACGCCCCGCGCACGTAATCGCTTCCATTCTGCCGCCGGGCGGCATAATCGCTGATTCGGCCGCGTTCCGTCTCTTTGATCTGGCGAACCAGCCCAACATCGATTCCGGCCGGGTCGTAAACGTAGCCACTGGAATCGGAGCAGGCGATCACCCTGCCCCCAAACTGCTGAACCTTCTCCATCGCATAAATTGCGACGTTCCCGGAGCCGGAAACTACCACGTCCTTGCCCTCCAGATCGGAACCTTGAGCCGCCAGCATCTCCCGGACAAAATAAACCGTTCCGTAACCTGTCGCTTCCTTGCGCACACGAGCACCGCCCCATCCGAGGCCCTTACCAGTCAGCACGCCAGATTCGTAACGGTTGGTGAGGCGCTTGTATTGCCCGAACAGAAAACCAATCTCCCTGGCTCCTACGCCGATGTCGCCTGCTGGCACGTCGGTGTACTCGCCAATATGCCGATACAGTTCGGTCATGAAGGATTGGCAAAACCGCATGATCTCATTGTCAGATCGGCCCTTGGGATCAAAGTCGGAACCACCCTTGCCTCCGCCGATCGGCATACCGCTCAGAGAGTTCTTGAAGATCTGCTCGAAACCCAGAAATTTCACCACGCCCAGATTGACGGAAGGATGGAACCGCAAGCCCCCCTTGTAGGGCCCAAGGGCCGAGTTGAATTCAACGCGAAACCCCCGGTTGATCTGCACGGTACCAGAGTCATCCACCCAGGGGACCCTGAAAATGATTTGCCGCTCTGGTTCGCAAATACGCTCAAGGAGCTTCGCTTCCTTATACTCGGGATGCTTGGCAATCACCGGCGCCAGCGAGTCGAGAACTTCCAGAACGGCCTGATGAAATTCAGGTTCCGCGGGATTTCTCAGGACGACCTGCTCATACAGCTGGTCAAGGGGGGCTTTCTGGTGCATGCATCTTCCTCGTTCAGTTTGCGTGAGTCACATGGATAATTTTCAGACGCAGCTGGTTCTTTCCAGCCAAAGGCCAATCAATACGATCGCCTACCCGAAGACCCAGCAAGGCTGCACCCGCCGGAGCCAGGACGGATACACACTCCTCGCTTCCGTCTCGCGGGGTCGAGTACACGAGTCTCTTCGTGTACTCGGCGTCGTTACTCTCATTTTTAAAATGGACCAGAGAATTCATGGTGACGGTGCCGGAAGGCAGCTTTTCGGCATCAACCAGAGTTGCTCTATCAAGCTCGAGCGCAAGCGCTTCGGCTGTTTCAGTGCCATGTAGCTGTTTCTCCAACATCGCAGATAAACGATCAAAATCCTGTTCTAAGACATAAATAGCTGGACGTTCGGACATACCGACTCCTATAGGCCCGCAAGGCAAGGTTCAGTTAGGGGATGTGTTCAGAGGGTTTCGCCGAATTCGACGAGGGATTCGACGAATTCAGCGAAAGGAATGGCAAATACGGCGAGGCCCGGCAGCCAGAAATGCCGCCGCTGATAAAACGGAATGGATGAAGTAAAAACCGGTTTTCATTTTGAAACTCAGCGACTCTGAAAAAGGAAAAATCTTAGCAAGCTACGTTAGCTCAGTTCACGAGGAAATGAAACGATGAAAAGGTCTGAGGCTAGACCATGCCCACAATTCGAGGGCTTTCTCAAACCCACATCGCGCTCATTCCCAGCGTGTCTGCGAATAGCTGAATACTGGCAACGACAACCCCCAGCGAATGGCCGCCATACGCAGAAGCAGCCCGAGACTGAAAGCGGCCAAAAGAGTGACATTCTCGCCCACCCCTTGGCGAAGCAAGGTCAGGTACAGGAAAGCCACCATCAGTGAAACGCTGGCGTAGAGTTCGTGGCGCAGCACCTGCGGGGTGCGGTTACATAAGATATCCCGGATGATACCGCCAAAGATCCCTGTTGTGATGCCGGCCATGACCACCACCACGGTGTCATAGCCCAGCTTGAGCGCGACATTGCAGCCAATAACCGTAAAAGCCACCAGACCTATGGCATCCAGAACCAGAAACAACTGATGCAGATGCCGCATGAAGCGCGCAATCACGATGGTGACCAGGCCACCGGTAATGGTCATGTAGATATAGCGAGGGTGCTGGGTCCAGGTGACTGGGAAATTACCCAGAAGAATGTCCCGGACAGTTCCGCCACCAAGGGCGGTAAAAAACGCAATTACAGCGACACCAAACAGATCCATGTTCCTCCGCCCGGCGGTGAGGGCTCCCGACATGGCTTCGGCGGTAATGGCAATCATATAGATAGAGGTCAGCACACAGGACTCCTGAGTTTCTGTGGCCTCTCCCCCTGTCCCTGATACCTGAGAGTTTACAGAGCCTGGCTCTGCTTGCCCCTTCGGTGGACTGCGGTGGCAGTCGCTCTCCAGACGGCGTTAGATGATGCTCGCAGTACCTGTGCCTGAGCGTTTATGGGAGTTTGCGCCTTCGGCGGGGCCAACGGCCCACTCTCCTGCGAGACCGGGCATTATAGAGAGATAGGAAGCTAACGTCGAGCGAGGCGGCGGGCTGATAGGCTCAGAATTTTTGACTAATTCTTACTGGTTACTCCGTTATCTTTTTGAAGAGGCGCCCTTTATGCTGCTTTTCCAAGCAGACATTCCTACACGGATTCACTAAGCAGCCTTCGACGGCTTGTGGCCGCTATCTAAGGACACCCCATGAAACTACAAACCATCCTCGCATGCAGAAATATGAGCATGAGCACACCAAAGCCTGGTCAGCGAGCGTAAATAAGGCAGATGCCTACGTCTTCGTCATTCCCGAGTACAATTTTTGCCCGCCGCCATCGTTCACGAACGCGTTGAACTACGTCTACAACGAGTGGAACTATAAGCCTTGCGGGTTTGTCAGCTACGGCGGTGTTTCCGGTGGACTCCGTTCAGCCCAGGTTGCCAAGCAGCTGGTTACTACGCTGAAAATGATGCCGATGGTGGAAGGAGTAATGGTGCAGATGCCGTGGGAGAAACTGGATGACCAGCGCAACTTCCTCCCTGCCGAGCATCACACCGGCTCTGCCAATGCCATGCTGGACGAAATGGCGAAATGGGCAACGGCCCTGAAGTCGCTACGCTGAACACCAGAGTAGTTGAGCAGATTCCCCGGTTAGCAAACCGGGGAATCTGTAGCTTCTACTTCAACGGGCATCAACCCTGCCGGTTTATCAGAACACGGCCATCACGAATAGACGCGGCAACCGGCAACTGGCCCAACAGCACCTCGTAGGGCGACTGCCCCTGCAGAACAACACAGCGAGCCGGAAGTCCCTCCTCGATGCCGTATTCGTCCAGATCCAATGCTGCAGCACCGTTGTCGGTGATCAGCTCCAGCGACCGATCAATCCAACCCATGCCCAGCATGTGGCAGGCGTGCAGGCCTACGTCCAGGGTACGGAGCATGTTGCCGTTGCCCAGTGGATACCAGGGATCGCGGATGGAATCCTGGCCGAAGGCCACCTTCAGTCCCGCATCCAGCAGTTCCGGAACCCGGGTCAGGCCACGACGTTTCGGATAACCATCGAAGCGGCCCTGCAGGTGCAGGCTTTCGGTGGGCATCGACAGGAAGCGCAGGCCGGATTTCTTCAACAGGCGGAACAGCCGGCTGCAGTAATGGTCGTTGTACGAGCCCATGGCACAGGTATGGCTGGCGGTGACCCGTGAGCCATAATCCAGCTTGAGCGCCTCGGCAGCGAGCACTTCCAGGAATCGGGATTCGGGATCGTCGATCTCGTCGCAATGCACGTCTACGAGAAGGTCGTTTTTGTGGGCCAACGCCACCAGCCATTGAACCGATTCAACGCCGTAATCTCGAGTGAATTCGAAATGGGGAATGCCACCGACCACATCGGCCCCCAGACGAACCGCCTCTTCCATCAGCTCCTTGCCCTGGGGAAATGACCAGAGACCTTCCTGGGGAAAAGCGACAATCTGCAGGTCTACTGTGTCAGCCATACGCTCACGCACTTCCAGCATGGCCTTCAGCCCTGTCAGCTTGGGGTCCGTCACGTCCACGTGGGTGCGGACGTGCTGAATGCCGTTATCGGCAAACAGCTTCAACGTCTGTTCGGCCCGACCGATCACGTCGTCGTGAGTCAGGCTGGCTTTGCGCTCAGACCAACACTCGATACCTTCAAACAAGGTACCACTCTGGTTCCAGCGTGGCTCGCCGGCGGTCATGGCCGCATCCAGGTGGATGTGCGGCTCCACGAAAGGAGGAGCGACCAGATTTCCGCCGGCGTCCAGCTGGTTCTCGGCAACGCTTTCAGTCGCATCCTGCGCCGTGACACTGCTGAATTTTCCATCGGTGATGGTCAGCCGGAATAACCCCTCACGGCCCTGCAACCGAGCATTGGTAATAGCGTTCAGATTTTCACTCATAACATCTCCACACAGATTTTCCGCTGGCTTGAATCATGGCCGCGACAACAGATGGGCCAGCACCAGGGTTTTGAAATATTCATTCGGTTCAGACTCCGGAGGCATCTCCGCGACCAACCGATTCATCCGGTTCCGGATGGTATTTCTATGGCAGCCAAGGGCTTCAGCCATGGCGCACTGGTTTCCACGCTCCTGAAGCCATACCTCCAGGAGATCTCGACTACTGTCCAGCAACCCGGCTTCCACCTCAGGCAGGTACTGCCGGATAAGTCCTTCGAGCTGATGACTGCCGATACCGGCTATCAGCGCCTCCGCCAGCCCGCCTTCCCGGGGCTCTTGCGACCGCTCCGATGCGACAATCGCCCGGGCGATGGTTTCGGTCACATCCACCATTGGCAGCGAGTAAGGCTGCTCAAACAACGGCATGGCCAGCTCATCCGCCAGACGACTTAACATGGCCGGTAGCTGCCCGATGTAGGCATCGCCGGTCAGCACAACCAGCCCCGATATACCGCAGTCCCGACCTTCATAGAGGCACTCGGCCAGATTGGCCGGGCTGCGGTGGCGGCTGATACCGGTGACAAATACCAGCTCGCCACCCCTGACCCAGTTGCTGAAAGACCGGTTCTCCGCCAGATAAGGCCAGCGTACCGTGTTGTCTGCGCCGGAACTCCCACCCCGCAGATGGATGGCCCCGAGGCCAGGGAGTTCCGGAATGTCCCGGCACGTCAGGGCCATTTACACCGCTCCCAGAACCTGGGCCCGGCGATCACGCACAGCCTCACTGACCACAAGCACTACACCATAACTGGCCGCGGCAACCAGTACGCCAACAATCGGCGCGATCCATGGCGAGGTATAGGCCGCTGCCGAGCCTATGGCATAGGCCGCCAGCCCGGGAACGTTGAACGCGGGCAGAGTCGCCGTTTCGAGTGACGGATACTCGCGTTTGTAGCCGATGAAATAACTGGCCATGATGACGCCGCCAATGGGCGGGATGAAGGTTCCAAGCAACACAAGGAACGGGATAAGCCATTCATACATACCCAGAACAGCCAGCACTGTACCGATAGCGGCACCGCCCACTGTGACCAGCTTGCGCCGGCGGGTCCGAATCATATTGCAGCCGGCCACGGCAAAGTTGTATACGGTATTATCCTGCGTTGTCCAAAGATTCAGGAAGAGCATGAGAATACCCAGGGTCGCCAGCCCCTGCGCCACCATGATGTCGACGATATCCGCCTGCTGGTAAACCAGAGCACCAAAGGCGCCAATCAGCGTCATCAATCCATTACCGAGGCAGAACGCCAGTAGGGTCGCAATGACCGCCGTTTTTCCGGATTTGGCAAAACGGGTCCAGTTGGTAGCCTGGGTGCCTCCACTTACGAAAGTGCCGAACACCATGGTAATAGCAGCAGCTACGGTCATTTCGTCTGAGGGGGTAATGGCGAGTAATCCCGAAAATCCACCGGCGTCCGAGGTGGCGATTGTCATACTCACCGCTACCAAAATAATCATCGCCGGCACCGCAAAGCGGGACAGCATTTCCAGCCCCTTATAACCAATGAACGCGGTAATGCAGAAGCCGAAACCGAACACCACCATCAGCGGCGTGGTCCAGCTCTCGGGCAAGCCCGTCAGCTTGACCAGGAGAATGGCCATGGTAGCCGTACCCCAGGCGTACCAGCCGATCTGGGTAAAGCCCAGGATGAAGTCGGAGAGTTTGCTACCCAGCTCACCGAAGGTAAAGCGGGACATCAGTGCCGTATTCAGCCCCGATTTGGCAGCGATATATCCGAGAATAGCGGCATAAGCACCCAACAAAAGGTTACCGGCTGCCAGCACCAGCAGCATCGTTGAAAAATCGAATGCAACACCGATACTGCCGCCCGCCCACATGGTGGCGGTGAAAAAGGTGAAGCCAAGCAGAACCAGGCCCATGGACCAGATACTGCGACGCTGAGCCATCGGCACCGGGCTGAGCGGATAGTCCTGTTCCTGAGGGGTTACTTGTGAGGTCATAGCCTTGTCTCTCTTTGATGAAAACACGAGAGAAAGATGGCAACGTCTGTGCCATGTGGTCCTCACGACCATGATTTGAGAGAGTGGATGACACCTGACCTGTGCACTTTGCACAATCACACCAGGTCGGGATGTCGTCGCATCCCGGGTTCGCCCTGACCTGGTGCAAAAAAGCAGGCCAACGCTCATTTTAGTGCAGGACTGCCCAAAGACCAGACCCTGCAATACCGGCAATCCTGGATGAGAATGATTAAAAGAACGCCTGAATCCCGGTCTGGGCTCGACCCAGAATCAGAGCGTGCACATCGTGAGTGCCTTCATAGGTATTCACCACTTCCAGATTCACCAGATGTCGCGCCACCCCGAATTCATCACTGATTCCGTTCCCCCCGAGCATATCCCTGGCCAGGCGGGCAACATCCAGGGCCTTGCCGCAGGAATTGCGCTTCATGATCGAAGTGATCTCGACGGCAGCCGTGCCCTCATCCTTCATCCGACCAAGACGCAGGCAGCCTTGCAGGGCCAGGGTGATGTCGGTCTGCATATCTGCCAGCTTTTTCTGGATCAGCTGGTTGGCCGCCAGCGGCCGACCGAACTGCTTGCGGTCCAGCACATACTGGCGAGCGGTGTGCCAGCAATCTTCGGCGGCACCCAGAGCACCCCAGGAAATACCGTAGCGGGCGGAGTTCAGGCAGGTGAACGGCCCCTTCAGCCCTCGCACGTCCGGGAAGGCGTTTTCTTCCGGCACAAAGACGCCGTCCATCACGATTTCACCGGTGATCGAGGCCCGCAGCCCTACCTTGCCGTGAATGGCCGGGGCACTCAGGCCCTCCCAGCCTTTCTCAAGCACAAAGCCGCGAATTGCGCCGTCGTCGTCCTTGGCCCAGACCACGAACACATCAGCGATTGGGCTGTTGGTAATCCACACCTTGCTGCCGGTCAGGCGGTAACCGCTGTCCACCTTGCGGGCGCGGGTCGCCATGTTGCCAGGATCGGAGCCATGGTCTGGTTCGGTCAACCCGAAACACCCGATCCATTCTCCGGAAGCGAGTTTGGGCAGATACTTCTGGCGGGTTTCCTCATTACCGAATTCGTAGATGGGCACCATCACCAGAGATGACTGCACACTCATCATGGACAGGTAACCGGAATCCACCCGCTCCACCTCGCGAGCGATCAGGCCATAACACACGTAATTCAGGCCGCTACCGCCGTATTGCTCGGGAATGGTACATCCCAGCAGGCCTGTCTCGCCCATTTCCCGGAATATCTCCGGGTCGGTCTGTTCGTTGCGGAAGGCTTCCAGCACCCGGGGCCGGAGCTTACTTTCGGCAAACTGGCGAGCACTCTCGCGCACCATACGCTCGTCTTCGGTCAGTTGCTGGTCCAGCAACAGCGGGTCTTCCCAGTTGAAACTTGCTTGGTTGGCCATGTTGGTTGTCTCCGTTTGTTGATCTTGTCTTGGGGCGGGTGGTCAGGCCAACTGCTGTGAAGCCTGCCGGGGCACTTCCAGCAGGGCCGAATACTGTCCGAGGTGGAAGTCGTCATCCCCGAACTGATGAGTCAGCATCAACAGGCGCTTGGCGTGGTGGGCCAGTGAATATTCCCAGGTCATACCAATACCGCCGTGCAACTGGACAGACTGCTCGGCAATCAGCTGCGACGCCCGGGCCACGGTGAACTTGGCAGCAGCAAGCCGTCGGCTGCGACTTTCCGAATCCGGGTCGTCTGCCACACAGGCTGCAAGAATGGTCATGGAGCGCGCCAGCTCAAGTTCGCCGCGCATTTCCGCCATCCGGTGCTGGAGCGCCTGAAAGCGGCCAATCGGTGAGCCGAACTGCTGGCGCGTTTTCAGATAGTCCAGAGTCAGCCGGAAGGCCTCCTCCATACTGCCCACCGCCTCGGCGCACTGCGCGGCAACCGCACGGCCACGCTGATAGGCCAGCGCAGGCGCGGCCTTACCCGCCGGCCCGAGCAGGCTATCCGCCTCAACATAGACATCCGCCAGTGCAAGATCACAGGCCCTTGGGCCGTCTATGCAGGGGTAGCCGGTGCGCGAAACACCCTCAGCCCCCGGGTCCAGCAGAAACAGGCTTACGCCTTCACCATCACTCATCCGGGCAGCGACCAGAATGGTGTGGGCAAGCTCGCCGCCGATCACTACCCGCTTGCGGCCGCTCAGACGCCAGCCCCGTTCACAGGGCACCGCCTGGCATTCAATCGCCTCCGGATGGTAGTGGCTACCTGCTTCCTCGTCGGCCACCGTCAACAGACGCTCGCCTGCCGCCACTGCCGGCAGAATCGACTGCCGCTGTTCGGCGGAACCCAGTTGCTCAACCAGGCCGGCAGCATAAATCTGGGAATGCAGGTACGGCTCAAGACACAGGCCCCGGCCGAGCTCCTTCATCACCAGCATGTTTTCCACGCCGGTGCCGCCAAAGCCTTCGTACTCGGCAGCGATGGGCACCGAGGTAATGCCCAGCTCTGACAACTGGCGCCAGAACTCCGGGCTGTAACCCCGGGGGCTTTGGTAAAATACTTCACGCTGCTCAAAACTGTAGGTATTGCGGACCAGACGCTCGACCGTATCCGCCAGCATCTGTTGCTCTTCGTTCAGTTCAAAATTCATAGTCCCCTCCTACAGTTCCAGAACCAGCTTGGCGATGATGTTCTTCTGAATTTCGTTGGACCCGCCGTAGATAGACAGCTTGCGCAGATTAAAGTACTGGCTGGCCGGCGACGCGCTGTAATCCTTTTGCTGCGGCCGCGGCTTCAGCTCCGATTCCAGCTCCGGTTCCAGGAACGGCAGCGCGTTCGGCCCGAGTGCCTTGCGCATCAGGTCTGTAATCGCCTGGCGGATCTCCGAACCCTGGATCTTCAGCAACGAGCTCTCCGCCCCTGGCACCCCACCATCGCGGGTGGCGGCCAGAATGCGAAGGGTGCTCATCTCCACCGCCATCAGGCGCATTTCCAACTCGGCGATCCGGGCGCGAAACAGGGGATCGTCAATCCTTGATTGGCCGGCCACCGTCTCGGCACTGGCAATCTGCTTGAGGTGTGACAGCGCCGCTTTTGACTGGCCGATACCGGCCTGGCCAGTACGCTCGTGGGTGAGCAGATACTTGGCACAGGTCCAGCCCTTGTTCTCCTCACCAACCAGGTTTTCAACCGGCACCCGAACGTTGTCGAAGAACACCTCGTTGACCTCGTGTTCACCATCCAGGGTGATAATCGGGCGCACAGTAATGCCTGGCGTATCCATGTCGATCAGCAGGAAGGAGATGCCCTCCTGCTTCTTGGCGGAAGGATCGGTGCGAACCAGGCAGAAGATCCGGTTGGCATGTTGGCCCAGGGTGGTCCAGGTCTTTTGACCGTTGACCAGGTAATGATCGCCATCCCGCTCGGCGCGGGTTTTCAGGCTGGCCAGGTCGGAGCCGGCGCCGGGCTCGGAATAGCCCTGGCACCACCAGTCCTCGCTGCGCAGAATCCGCGGCAGGTAGTAATCCTTCTGGGTCTGGGTGCCGAACTTGATGATTACCGGTGCCACCATGTTGACGCCGAACGCCACCAATCTGGGCGCTCCAGCGGCGGCGCACTCCTCGTCAAAAATGTGCTTCTGCACCACGGACCAGTCGGTACCGCCATGCTCGACCGGCCAGTTGACGGCATACCAACCCTTCTGGTTAAGAATCTTCTGCCAGCGCTGATGATCCTCTTTGGCAAGTCGACGGCCCAGACGGACATTCTCTGCAAGGTCGGCCGGCAGATTCTGTCCCAGAAACGCCCGCACCTCACTGCGGAAAGCCAGCTCTTCGGGGGTGAAATGAATATCCATAATCGCTCCTGAGCTTGTAAAGGTTAACGGTGCTTCCACTGGGGCTGACGTTTCTCGAGAAAAGCAGTCATACCCTCGCTTCGATCCTCGCTGGAAAAACTGGACCACAGCAGCCGGCGTTCGTATTCAACGCCCGCTCTCAAAGGGGTCTCGAACGCCTGATTAACCGCATCCTTGTTGATCATGGTGGCCATCTGCGAATAGCCGGCGATTTCCCCTGCTACCGCCATGGCCGTATCAAGCAGATCGTCAGTTGGCACGACCCGGCTGACCAGACCACTGCGCTCAGCTTCCTGCGCATCCATCATTCGACCGGTCAGGCACAGGTCCATAGTCTTGGCCTTGCCAATGGCCCGGGCCAGCCGCTGGGTACCACCGGCTCCGGGCAGGGTGCCAATCTTCACTTCCGGCTGGCCGAAGCGGGCGTTATCGGCGGCAATCAGTAGGTCACACATCATCGCCAGTTCACAGCCACCGCCGAGTGCCAGGCCGGCCACCGCGGCAATCACCGGCTTTCGGCATCGGGTCACGGTTTCCCAATTGGCGGAGATGAAGCGCTCACGGTAGGCCCGGGAAAAGTCCAGGGCATGGACTTCGGCAATATCCGCGCCGGCGGCAAAGGCTTTCTCGTTGCCGGTAATGACAACGGCGCGGATGGCCTCATCCGCTTCCAGGACTTCCAGAGCGGAAGTCAGTTCGTTCATCAGCGCGTTGTTCAACGCGTTGTAGACCTCTGGTCGGTTGAGTCTGACCAGGGCCACAGCGTCGTGCTTTTCAAGCAATATATTGCTGTATTCCATAACCATCTCCGCTAACAGATTTTTTCTTATTACTTCTTCATGAAGCCCATGTAGGACTATTTGTCCGATTTCTAGAGGCTACACCCGAATATTTTTTAAGGCAACATATTGACATATTATTTTGAGAAGGCGTATGTTGAAACTGACAAGGCAACGACCTGCTTATGCGGGCTGGCCACCCAACAAAAACAAACCGGACACAACAGGTGAATCAGATGGATACAGGCATCACTCTCAATCCGGAACGCCGTGACGCCATGCTGGAAAGCGGCGCCTGGAACGACAAACTCATTACCGACTACCTGGATCAGGCAGTCGCCAGCACTCCAGACCGGGAAGCCATCGTCGGCTACCAGGTCACCAGCGACACCCGCACCGCCCTCACTTATCGGCAACTCAATAACAAAGTCACCCGCATGGCGGCCGGCCTGGCCGGCATGGGCATCGGTAAAGGCGACGTGGTGGCCTGCCAGCTACCGAACTGGTGGCAGACCACCGCCCTGCATCTGGCCTGCATGCGCATCGGCGCGATTCTGAATCCGCTCATGCCTATTTTCCGGGAGCGGGAACTGCGCTTCATGCTCAAGCATGGCGAGGCCAAACTGCTGGTAATACCAAAGGTCTTTCGTGGCTTTGACTACGAGGCCATGATTGACGGTATTCGGGGGGAGCTGCCGGATCTCGAAACCCTGCTGGTCATCGGGGGAGAGGGCGAGCGTAGCTTTGAACAACGTCTCACGGAGACCCCCTGGGAAGAAAAGCAAGACACCAAGGCCCTGTTTGCCGAGCGCCAACTCACCGCCGACGACGCCATCCAGATCCTTTACACCTCCGGTACCACCGGCGAACCCAAGGGGGTCATGCACTCCTCCAACACCCTGTTTTCCAATGTGCGTCCTTACGCCGACCGCCTGCACCTGAGCTCGGACGACAAGGTGTTAATGGCCTCCCCGGTGGCCCACCAGACCGGCTTCATGTACGGCATCATGATGCCCATTTACCTGGGCACCACCGCCATCCTCCAGGACATCTGGGACGCAGACTACGTCTGCAAGGTGATTGCCGCCGAGAAGCCGGCCTTCACCATGGCCGCCACACCGTTCCTGGCGGATCTGGTGAAAACCGCACCCAAGCACGAGGGCGAACTGGATTCCCTGCGGATCTTTGTCTCAGCCGGCGCCCCCATCCCAAGTGCCGTGGTGGAACAGGCCGGCAAGGTTCTGAAGGCAAAGATTGTCTCGGCGTGGGGCATGACCGAAAACGGCGCGGTCACCATGACCTGCCCGGAAGATCCCGCCGAACGTGCCAGCCAGTCCGACGGCAAGGCCCTGCCCTTCATGGAAGTGAAAGTCACCGACTTCCAGGGCAACGAACTGCCTGCCGGTGAGGAAGGCAGCCTGCTGGTTCGGGGCTCCAGCCTGTTTGTCGGCTACCTCAAGCGCCCCGAACTCTATGGCGTGGACGAAGCCGGTTGGTTCAATACCGGGGACCTTGCACGCATAGACAAGGACGGCTACATCCGCATCACCGGCCGCACCAAGGATGTGGTCATCCGGGGCGGTGAGAACATTCCGGTCGTGGAGGTGGAGAACCTGCTCTACAAGTTCCCCGGTATTGTCGATGTCGCCCTGGTGGGCTGCCCGGACGAACGCCTGGGTGAGCGCCTGTGCGCCTACGTCACCCTCGACGAGAACGCCACCGATCTGACCCTGGACCAGGTCAAGGCCTATCTGACCGATCAGCAACTGTCCAAAAACTACCTGCCGGAATATCTGGAAGTGATCGAGGCCATGCCTCGCACCGCCTCCGGCAAGATCCAGAAATTCAAACTGCGGGAACAGGCGAAAGAAGTGCGCCTGGAGCCGGCCAAACGCGCCTGACCCGACCCATTACTCTGAGCAACAGGAGAACAACCGATGAAAGGTCTTAACGGAAAAACAGTCATTGTTACCGGTGGTGGTGGCGGCATCGGCCGCGCCGTATCCCTGCGCTTCGCCGAAGAAGGCAGCCTGGTTGCGGTTCTGGACCGTGACGAAGCCACAGCCCAGGCCACGGTGGACCTGATCACCGAAGCCGGTGGCAAGGCCCGCGCCTACGCCGCCGATATCACCAATTATGCGGCTATTACCGAGACGGTGGCGGCTATCGAAAGCGATCTGGGCGTGCCCACGGTGCTGGTCAACAACGCCGGTTTCGACCGCTTCATGCCGTTCCTGAAAACCGAGCCCAAGCTCTGGGACCAGCTGATTGCAGTGAACCTCACCGGCGCCCTCAACATGCACCACGTGGTGCTGCCGAAAATGATCGCTGCCGGTGGTGGCAAGGTCATCAACGTGGCCTCCGACGCGGCCCGGGTGGGCTCCTCCGGCGAATCCGTCTACGCCGCCTGCAAGGCCGGCCTGGTGGGCTTCAGCAAGACCGTGGCGCGGGAACTGGCCACCAAAAACATCTGCCTTAACGTGGTCTGCCCCGGCCCCACCGACACCGCGCTGCTCAAGGGCGTGGCGGAAACCGCTCCGAACCCCGAGAAACTCCTGGAAGCCTTCCGCAACGCCGTGCCGATGAAGCGCCTGGCCCAACCGGAAGACTACCCCGGCATCATCGCTCTGCTCGCCAGTGACGACGCCAATTTCATTACCGGTCAGGTGATCAGCGTGTCCGGTGGCCTGACCATGGCCGGCTAAGCGCCCCTTTCCACAAATCAAGACAACGAATCAGGAGCACGCACCATGAACTACGAAGACATTCTCTACGATGAATCCAACGGTGTCGCCACCATCACCATCAACCGCCCGGACCGTTACAACGCCTTCCGCGGCCAGACCTGCATGGAGCTGCTGGACGCCTTCAACCGCGCAGGCTGGAACAAGGACATCGGCGTCATCGTGTTCACCGGCGCTGGCGAAAAAGCCTTCTGCACCGGCGGCGACCAGGGCGCCCACGAAGGCCAGTACGACGGCCGCGGCCTGATCGGCCTGCCGGTGGAAGAGCTTCAGCGCACCATTCGCGAAGTGCCCAAGCCGGTGATCGCCCGGGTCAACGGCTTCGCCATCGGCGGCGGCCACGTGCTGCACGTGATCTGTGACCTGAGCATCGCCTCGGAAACCGCCATCTTCGGCCAGGTCGGCCCGAAAGTCGGCTCGGTCGATCCCGGTTTCGGCACCGCTTACCTGGCGCGGGTCGTCGGTGAGAAGCGCGCCCGGGAAATCTGGTACCTGTGCCGCAAGTACAATGCCCAGCAGGCGCTGGACTGGGGCCTGGTGAACGCCGTGGTGCCGCCGGAGCAACTGGACGAGGAAGTACAGAAGTGGTGTGAGGAAATCCTGGAGAAGAGCCCCACTGCTCTCACCATTGCCAAGCGCTCGTTCAACGCCGATAGCGACAACATTGCCGGTATTGGAGCCCTTGGGATGCAGGCCCTGAGCCTGTATTACGACACGGATGAGTCCAAGGAAGGTGTTAACGCTTTCAAGGAAAAGCGCAAACCGGACTTCCGGAAATTCTACAAGTAAGCGGACCGCTCCGGTGGTCTCAAAGGCCACCGGGTCACAAACAATGCCCGGAGAACACTATGAATTTCGGATTCAATGAAGAACAGAACGCGATTCGCGAGGTTGTGGCCCGCTTTAGCGCCGAGGTGCTGGCTCCGGGCTATCGCAAGCGGGACCAGCAAGGCGTCATCGAAAAGGATGTCATCCGCCAGCTCGGCGAAATGGGGCTGCTCGGTGGCGAACTGCCCGAAGAATTCGGCGGCAGTGGCATGGACTGTGTCACCAGCGGTCTGATCATCGAGGAAATCTCCAAGGGGGATTTCAACGTTGGCTACATTCCGCTGCTGACCTCCCTGAATGGTCAAATCATTGCCAGCCACGCTGCCCCGGACCTGGCGAAGGAGTGGCTGCATGGCATGACCAGCGGCCAGAAAGTGGCCTGCATCGCCCTGACCGAACCCCACGGCGGCTCCGACGCCGCCAACCTGCGCCTGAAGGCGGAGAAGAAGGGCGACGTTTACGTACTTAACGGTGAGAAAACGTCCATCTCCATGGCCGACCAGGCCGACGTGGCGGTGGTGTTCGCCCGCACGGGCACCGTGGAACAACGGGCCTCCGGCATTAGCGCTTTGCTGGTGCCCATGGACAGCCCGGGCATCACCACCACCCGATTTGAAGACAACGGCCAGCGCGCCATCGGCCGCGGCTCCATATTCTTCGACAACGTGGAAGTGCCGGCCCACAACATGATGGGAGACGAGGGCAAAGGCTTCAAACAGGTCATGCAGGGCTTCGATTACAGCCGCGCGCTGATCGGCCTGCAGTGCCTGGCGGTGGCCCAGCAGTCCCTGGATGAAACCTGGCAGTGGCTGACCGAGCGTACCGCCTTTGGCCAGCACCTGTCGGCGTTCCAGGGCCTCACCCATCCACTGGCGGAATACCAGACGTACGTTCATGCCGCCCGCATGCAGTGTTATCAATCGCTCTGGCTAAAAGATAACAACCTGCCTCACAACGCCGAGGCGGCGATGAACAAATGGTGGGGGCCAAAGCTGGCATTCGACGTAGTCAAGCAATGCCTGCTGGCTCACGGCCATACCGGCTGGGGTGAGGATCTGCCGTTTGCCCAGCGCCTGAGAGATGTCCTTGGCCTTCAGATTGGCGATGGCACAGCCCAGATCATGAAAAACATCATTGCGAAGGAATACCTACAGAAGTAAGCAAACCGATCAACCCAACAAAAGCAACAAGAACCGAAACCAGTATCGTAGCGGAGATAGAACAATGAAAAATACAAAAAAGCTTCTGCCCTCAGTCGTTGCCTCAGCTCTTATGGCAGGCAGTGCCCAGGCCGCCATATCTGGAGATACGGTTAAGCTGGGGTATCTCGCTGACATGTCCGGCACATACCGTGACCTTGCCGGCCCTAACGGTTTGACTGCGATGGAAATGGCGGTTGCTGATTTTGGTGGCAAGGTCAACAACGCCAGAATTGAAGTCGTCAGTGCTGACGACCGCAACAGCCCGGACGTTGCTTCCAGCACCGTGCGCCGCTGGGTAGAAAACGACGGAGTCGACATGGTTGGCGGTTTGGTGGCCTCTTCTGTGACAATCGCCACCACCAAGATCCTTGAAGAGAACAACAAACTGGCAATGATCTCCGGGTCCGCAGCCTCAAGCATCACCAACGAACATTGCACCCCAAATCATATTCAGTACGTCTATGACACCTACGCACTGTCCATTGGCACCCCAACCGCGATCGTTCAGGAAGGCGGCAAATCCTGGTACATACTGACCGCAGACTATGCCTTCGGTCATGCCATGGAAGCTGACGTCACACGGGTTGTAGAAGCCAATGGCGGTGAGATTCTGGGAAGCATCCGCCATCCATTCCCGACTCCTGACTTCTCTTCATTTATTTTGCAGGCCCAAGCTTCTGGCGCCGATGTCATCGCTCTGGCAAACGCCGGTGCAGATACCACCAATGCGATCTCCACTGCGGCAGAATTCGGTATTACCCAGTCAGGCCAAACCATTGCCGGTCTTGTCGTATTTATCAGTGACATTCACGCTCTGGGACCCGAAGCGGCCCAGGGACTGCAACTGACTACCGGTTGGTACTGGGATATGAACGACGAGACTCGTGCATGGTCTGATCGTTTCATGGAAGAAACCGGCACCCGTCCAACCATGGTGCATGCGGGCATCTACTCCAGCACGATGCAATACCTGAAGGCGGTAGAAGCTACTGGCTCGGATGACCCCCAAACTGTCCGCCAGCATCTGATAGAGACTCCGATCAACGACATGTTTGCCAAAAACGGTCGTATCCGTGAGGACGGCCGCATGGTTCATGACATGTTTCTGGCTCAGGTGAAAACTCCGGAAGAATCTACCGGCGAGTGGGATCTGTACAAGATCGTTCGAACTATTCCCGGCGACGAAGCGTTCCGACCGCTTTCCGAGAGCAAGTGCAAGCTGATCACCAACTGAGTGAAGACTGCGACTACGGAGTTTCCTGCGAGATCTCAGGAAACTCCGGATTCACAGTGCCCTGCTCCTCCGGCGTGACCCAAGAAAATGCGGAAGATCACCCCGGATCTATGTGAAAATATCGTTGATGAATAGACTCAAACGTCGTGCGAACCATTCTTTACCAACGGGATACGAAATGATCGTCAACGAATCCGGAGGCATCCCCAACCGCCTGTTTTTCCGTCTGTTCCAGACAGGAAACATCCTGCAACGCCAGGTTCAGAATGAAATGGGCATCAGCGCCGTGCAGTGGGCAGTACTGGGTGCATTATCTCGAGAAGGATTCGAAGATGGCACCTCATTCAACCAACTGAAAGAGTACCTCTACGTCAGTCGCCAAAACCTCGATGGCGTGCTCAAACGAATGGAACGAGACGGGCATGTTGTTCGGATACCGGATCCCCAGGATCGCCGAGCTCGACTCGTGGTTCTTACCGAATCTGGCCGCACTTTCTGGAATCGACTTCAGGACACTATTGCCGAATTTTACAGACAGGCCATGCAGGGGATGAGTTTTGATGACGGCGTCAGCCTGCTTCACCTTCTGAAAAAGCTTCAGCATGAACTCATCGACATATCCCTGGAATCGAACATCCCAGGGGAATGATCGTGACTAGCTAACGCCCTCTCCAAAAATCAGCAACGGCAATCAGGCCGGCTCAAACCGCTCCTGTAGCCACGCCTTGATCTCGTCAGACTCATACAGCCAACGATCACTGCCATCCTCCTGATGAATCTTCAGGCAGGGCACCTTGATTTGGCCGCCGCCGGCTTCCAGCGCCGCACGATGTTCCGGGTCATGCTGGGCGTCGCGGGTTTCAATGTTCAGACCGAGCCGTGCGATTTCCTTTCTTACCTTGATGCAGAACGGGCAGGCCTTGAACTGGTACAGGGCGAGGTTTTTGCTGGCCTCGTCGGCGCGGGCTTGCTCTTCAGCACTGCGGGTCACGCTTTCAGGCGTGCTGAGCTTTTCACTGAGCAGCATGAAGGGCGTCAGTACCAGACGCAGGGTGCGAAAAAAATAGCGAATAATAACTCTCATGAGTAAGACTCAAACTCCGGGTTTCTTGGTAAAAGTCGGCCTGAACGATGTCGGCATTCAGGATTGATTTGCGTACTTGATAGCGGTGTACGAGGATATCATTTCAACAGATGAAGTGTTCAGAGTAACGGGGGCAGACCCCTCATTGATGGAGAATCCGATGTCTGAGTCCGGCACCAAATCTCTGCGCAAACCCCTGCGATTCTGGGGTTGGGGCTATGCGGATGAGGATCTGCATCCCGAAGAACACGCCATGATCGAGACCGTTACGAAAATGTTGGTGCCGGAAGGCCTGGTGGAGATTGAGCCACCAAAGGTTGAAGACTTTGACCTCCCAGCATCCCGGTTGCTTTCTGTTCCCGAGCATCTCTCAGACATCATTTCCACTACGAACTACGACCGCCTGGTGCACAGCTACGGGAAGTCCTACGCCGACATGGCCAGGATGCTGATGCGAAAAGTGCCCAACCCGCCCGATGCCGTCGCCTTTCCCAAGACGGAAGACGATATCCAGCAACTGTTTCGCTATGCGGCCGAAGACAATATTGCACTGATCCCGTTCGGTGGCGGCACCAGTGTCTGCGGCGGCGTTGAGCCCGATGTTGGCGACACCTACCAGGCGACGATCAGTGTCGATATGGAAAACCTGAACCAGATTCTGGAGATTGATCCTATCAGTCGTCGCGCCCGGATCCAGGCAGGAATCAAAGGCCCGGATCTCGAGCGGCAACTGAAGCAACATGGTTTGACACTGCGCCATTACCCACAGAGCTTTCCGTTCGTGAGTCTGGGCGGCATGCTGGCAACCCGCGCTGGCGGCCATTTTGCGACCGTATACACGCACATCGAAGACATGGTGGAAGCAACCCGGCTGGTCACGCCAAAAGGCATCATCGAGACCCGCGCTCTGCCCGGCTCAGGCGCGGGCCCTTCGGCAGACCGCATGATCTGTGGCTCAGAAGGTACGCTGGGGATCATTACCGAAGCCACCATGCGATTACAGCATCGACCAAAGTGGCGGGCCACGGCGTCCGTCCG
>NZ_DDOI01000011.1:25836-58079 GCF_002341575.1 Marinobacter sp. UBA2498
TTTGATCGCTTCATGAACGGTGTCGATGCTGTCAGACAGATCGCGCAATCGGGTTTATTCCCGTCGAATTGCCGTCTACTGGATGAGGCCGAAGTGGTGATCAACCGGATCGCTGACAAACCCTGCGCCATTCTGGTTCTTGGTTTCGAATCCGCAGATCATCCGCAAGACCAGAAAATCGAGCGGGCCGTCGCCATTGCCGAAGAACATGGCGGTGTTCTGCAAAAAGATGGCATTAGCTATAACCCGGATCATGCAGAAAAAGGGTCCAGCGAAGCCGAGTCCTGGAGAAATGCCTTTATCCGAATGCCCTACTGGCGCAATCGATTAACCGCCATGGGCATGATTGCCGACACCTTCGAAACCGCGATCACCTGGGACAGGTTCCCGAGCCTTTACAAGGCAGTAAGATCAACCATGGAGTCCGCGCTTCGCGAGATCACGCAACGACCATTTTCATTCTCCTGCCGCTTTACCCATGTTTACCCGGACGGGCCTGCGCCCTATTTCACGTTTTATTGCGTGGGCGACACTACCGGCGATCTGGGCAAGGCCTTGGAAAAGTGGAAACAGCTCAAGCGCATCTCCATGGAAGTGCTGGCCGAGCAAGGCGCTACCGTCACACATCACCACGCCGTTGGCCGGGATCATCGCTTTGGCTATGAGCAGCAGACATCACCGCTGTTTCGTCAGACCCTGGCGGCGGGCAAGCACTTCCTGGATCCTCAGGGCATCCTGAATCCGGGCGCTTTGTTTGATCCGCAGGATAAAAACGTTGGCATTCGGGGGGTATTGGGAGACTGAGGCAACTCTCTCAGTCCTGATGCACACCGTTGAATCGTCCCCGCAACCAGGCAGTCCGGAACGTCTCCGCCGCCACCCCGGCCAGGAATCCGAAAAACGGGTCGGCCCAGAAGGTAATCAGTGCGGTGATTCCGATCACCGGCCAGCAGGATGGTTTCGCGGTCCAGAGACGCCTGGTGAGGCCAAGCTCGACAGCTGCGACCATGAGCAGGGCGCCGAGACCGGCCGCGGGTACAGCCGCGATAAACGACAGCCCGCCGGGTACGATTGCCACCAGAAGCAACCCCACGCCCAGCAGGACGGGCGCAACGCCCGTGCGGGCACCGAAGCGATAGTGTGCCGCAACACCCCCAGCGCCATGACACATGGGCAAGGCACCGAACGGAACCAGGCATAGGTTGGCCAGGCCGGTTGTAACGGAAAGACGCGCAGGCGAGACCCGGGACTGGTCGCCGAAATAATCCCCGACCACCAGGGCCGTCAGAACGATCGCGTTGGTGATGGTCAGCGCCAGTTGTGGCAGCACCAGGATGGAAAATCCCTGCTGCCAGTCATCCATTGAGGGCAGCTCCGGCATCGAGAAAATCGCCGGATCGGCCGGTAGCGGTAGCCCGGGGGAGCCCAGCAGCGCCCCGAGAACCATCGCAACGGCAAGACCAAGCAGTGCCGCAGGCCAACTGGGGAAAAGTTTCAGGGTGACGGCCAGCAACCCAAGGACCAGGAGCCCCAACGGCAAAGAGGTAGTCATCAGTTCCAGGCTCATGCTGGCCAACAACAACCCCAGCCCCAACTGCAGGCCGCTCAACACCGACCCCGGTACCAGGCGCGCAGCCCGGTTGATCCACCCGGTTGAACCGAGAATCAGAAGAATAGCACCGATCAGAACACCACTGGCAACGAGGCTTTGGGCGCTGACCTGGGTGGTAAGAAGAAGCGCGGCCACCGCTTTCATGGGTTGCACGGGCACCGGCAGTCGATAATACAGCCCGGTGGCGATATAGAAGAGAGCAAAGCCCAGCAGAACCGGTACCGGCGCCAGCCCGGCTACGCCAATGGCGCCGAGGCTCAGTGGCAGCAGGGTACCAATGTCACCCAAAGCGCCGCTGAACTCTTTGACCGTTCTGTTTCCGATTGACCCCATGCAGGCCCCTGCTTGATCTGCCTGTTTATTATTTTTGCTCAGGCGTTGTACACAACGTTTCCAAGCTCACTGATATTATAACCACCCAATGCCTCCGCTCGCTGAACAAATCGTTCACTGCGGGCAAAAGCCAGCAATCGCTGCATGGCGGGTTCGAAGTAATGACGCCGGCGCATGGCCAAGTCAAAATGCTCCTGCTGCAGCGGGATAAACGCCAGGCCCTGGCGCCTTGCCGCCGCTTCTATACCTATGCCCACGTCCGCCTCCCCCTGGCGAATGGCCAGGGCCAGATCATCCTCGCTGAGTGAAGGATGCTCGGCCCAGGTCAGCTGACTGCCCTCGATACGATGGCGGGCAAGCAGGCTCTGCAACAGATGACTGACACCGGCATTCGGCTGTCGATGGGCCAGGCGAAGACCGGGCCGCGCGATATCCTCCAGTTGTGTCAGTTTGTGGGGATTGCCCGGCGCCAGGAGCAGGCCCTGCTGTCGCTTGGCCCAACGAATCAGCACCAGGTCTCGCATCCCGGTCAAACCCAGGGTTGCCGGATCGTTATAACGCTCGCTCTCGGCGTGCCAGATATGCATACCCGCGAGCATGGCCCGACCATCGACCAGTCGCTGCACCCCATCACCGCTTCCCTGGCACAACATGGCCAGCTCTGCGTTGCTCTCCTTTACCGCCCATTCGAGCAGCGGGTCCTGACTGCCCACCAGCACCGGCGGGGTTGGCGCACTGATCGCGTCGTCCCCTTCCAGGTGGTTCATCAGCCACAAATCAATACGCTGGCGTGGGAACAATAGCTTTCCGGTAATTCGCACACAGGGAATGACACCCTGGCTGACCAGATCGTAGACCTTGCGTTCTTTCAGGCGCAGATACTCGGCGGCCTCGGCCGTAGTGAGATAGGCGGGAAGGGACATCGGTTTCTCCGGCGGATCGGGCAAAAGCACCAGACTGTTTTTGGCTGCATATTTTTCAGCAGGCTGTGCAAAGCGTAGTTAAAAACGCCACGATACTCAACAATAAGGAGACGCTGCTGTGGAAGATAATGCGTTTTACGTAGCGCTGTCGCTACTGGTGAATCTCGACGCCTCGCTGTACCAGATCGTGGTGCTTTCGCTGCAGGTTTCGCTTCTGGCAGTCCTGATAGCGGCAACGCTGGGTTTTCCGCTCGGTGCGGCAGTCGCGTTATGGCAGTTCCCCGGGCGCGGCGGGGTAATTGTGGCGTTGAACGCGCTCATGGGATTACCTCCGGTTGTGGCCGGGCTTGGCGTTTACCTGCTGCTGTCGCGGGCCGGGCCTCTCGGGGAGCTGGGGCTTCTGTTCACGCCCGGCGCCATGGTGATTGCGCAGGTGATTCTGGTATTGCCCATTCTCGCTGCGCTTTCCCGGCAAAAAGTGGAGGAGTTGCTTGGTGAATACCGGGAACAGTTTGTCTCTCTGGGCATGTCCAGGGCGCGCATGATGCCCACCCTGCTGTGGGATGCCCGCTTCGCCCTGCTGACCGTTCTGCTCGCAGGGTTCGGGCGGGCCAGCGCCGAAGTAGGCGCCGTGATGATGGTTGGCGGCAACATTGATGGTGTAACGCGGGTCATGACCACAGCCATCGTGCTGGAAACAAGCAAGGGCGCCCTGCCCCTGGCGTTGGGTCTGGGCATCGTGCTCCTGACCCTGGTTATGGCCATCAACGCAACGGCCTACATTCTGAGTGAAATGGCAAAAAGGCGCATGGGATGACTTCGTTGAACGTGCCTCTCAACAATTCGATCGAGCTCAGCGCACCCCCTTCGCTGCGTTTTGAAAACGTTGAGTTCAACCCTTTCGGGCACCGGCTCTTTGGTCCCTGCTCGTTCACGCTCGATGGCCCCGGCCCCACGCTGGTAATGGGCCCCAATGGCGCCGGCAAGAGCCTCATGCTGCGACTGGCGCACGGCCTGCTCACACCGACGGAGGGAGCCGTGACCTGGTCAGGTACCAGCGCGCCCCGGCAGGCCATGGTTTTTCAGACGCCCGTGCTTCTGCGCCGTTCGGCGCTGGCCAACCTCAGGCACGCACTGGCAGTCAACAACGTGCCACGCAGGCTGCGAACAGAACTGGCACTCGAAGCCCTGGCGCGGTTCGGTCTGTCCTCCTGCGCCGACACGCCCGCCCGGGTGCTGTCCGGTGGTGAAAAACAACGACTGGCACTGGCACGAGCCTGGTCGCTTTCACCGGCAGTGCTGTTTCTGGATGAACCCACCTCCGCACTGGATCCGGCTGCGATCAAGGCCGTGGAAGCCGCCGTGCAGGAATTTCACAAGCAGGGTACCCGCGTTGTAATGACCACGCACGATCTCCACCAGGCACGTCGACTGGCCGGCGACGTCCTGTTCCTTTCTGAAGGCAAAGTACAGGAGCACACATCCGCAGATATCTTTTTCCGAGCCCCTGTCTCGCGCCACGCACAAGCCTACCTCAACGGCGAGCTCGTAGCCTGATCCACCAATAAGAAACCGCATCGGACTACCGATTTCTTGATGAATGAATACCAAAAGGAGATAACAAGATGAAAAAGACACTTAACCTGGTTCTTGCAGCCGTCACTACCATGGGCCTGGCCTTCAGCGCCCATGCCGAAGATTACATAACGCTGGCCTCGACAACCTCAACCGAGAACTCGGGCCTGTTTGATTCGATACTGCCAAAGTTCGAGGACACCACTGGCATCGAAGTGCGCGTTGTCGCCGTTGGTACCGGCCAGGCCTTCGAAATCGCCCGCCGTGGTGATGCCGACAGCCTTCTGGTACACGACACCGCCGGCGAGAAACGTTTTGTGGAGAACGGCTACGCCACAGAGCGGGCCGACGTGATGTACAACGACTTTGTATTAATTGGCCCTGCCGATGATCCGGCCAACATCAGCGAAGCGAAAACCGCCGCTGAAGCGCTGTCTGCCATTGCCGAAACAGAGGCACCGTTTGCCTCTCGTGGTGACGACAGTGGCACCAACCGTGCAGAACTTCGCCTGTGGGAAAGTGCCGGTGTTGAACCGGGCGGCAGCTGGTATCGCGAACTGGGCAGCGGCATGGGCCCGACCCTGAACACTGCCGCCGCCATGGATGCCTATGTGATGTCAGACCGCGCAACCTGGGTCGCGTTTGAAAACCGCCAGAACCTGAAGCTGCTCTTCGAAGGTGACAAAGTGCTGTTCAACCAGTACGGCAGCCTGCTGCTTTCTGAAGAGAAGCACCCGCACCTCAAGCATGAGATGGCCGCAAAATGGCATAACTGGCTGCTGTCCGACGACGGACAGAAGGCAATTGCCGACTTCAAAGTAGACGGGCAGCAACTGTTCTTCCCGAACGCCCAGTAGGACAAATCGGGCAAAGTTCTAAGGCCCCTGGCCTGACCCGGTTTTACCCAAAGCAAAAGCCCCGGCATGGCCGGGGCTTTTTATTGGCTGAAAGCAGCTGTTTTTCCCGAATGCCAAATAAGCTAATCTCTGCCAATCTCCGTACAACTTCCATTCTGCGGCATTCATGAAACGGCTATAACAAAAATGACGATTGATCCCATACTTCCCGATCCCACGGATCCCCGGCTTTCCCGGCCGGTAGAAGGTGTTGACGAAAACGGCGAGGCCAAATCGATCAGCGTGATCGAAGAGCGCCCACTGACCATCTACCTGAACAGCCAGGAGATCGTCACGGCGATGACCATTGGCGATCACCCCGAGTACCTGGCCCTCGGCTTCCTGCTCAACCAGGGCATGCTGAAAGAGACCGATGAGGTCACCGGGATCGATTTTGATGAAGAACTCGAGGTTGCCGTGGTTCGAACCTCCAGCGTTACTGATGTCGAGGACAAGCTGGAAAAGAAAACCCGTACCTCCGGATGCGCGGTGGGCACGGTCTTTGGCGACATGATGGCCGGACTGAAAGGGCTATCTTTGCCAGACACCCCGGTACACACCAGCACCTTTTACGACCTTTCCTACCAGATCAACCACACACCCAGCCTGTACATGGAGACCGGCGCCATCCACGGCACCGCGCTTTGCCAGGGCCAGAAAATCCTGGCCTATATGGAGGATGTCGGGCGCCACAATGCCGTGGACAAGATTGCTGGCTGGATGCACCTGAACAATATTTCTGCGGCCGATAAAGTGCTGTACACCACCGGGCGACTCACCTCGGAAATGGTGATCAAGACATCGCTCATGGGCATTCCCACTCTTATCAGCCGCTCCGGCTTCACCGCCTGGGGCGTCGATATTGCCCGGCAAGTCGGGCTGACCCTGATCGGGCGGATGCGAGGCAAGAAATTCACCTGCCTGAGCGGCCAACACCGCCTGGTGTTCGATCAGGACCTCTCGCAGGTTCCCGATGAAGACAAAAAGCTGCGTCGAAAAGGGGCTCGGCATGATTGACGGAGGCACGGCGTGACCGATTGCGCAGTCATCCTGGCCGGCGGCCAGGCAAACCGGATGGGCGGCGGCGACAAAGGCCGGCTTATGCTTGGCGACCAGTCATTGATCCAGCGGGTTATTGAGCGAATCACGCCGCAGGTTGACGCGGTGGTACTGAATGCCAACGGCGATATACATCGGTTTGACGATCTGGGTTTGCCAGTGGTCGCAGACTCCATCGAGGGCTTTCCCGGCCCGCTGGCCGGTGTACTGGCCGGCATGGACTGGGCGGCCGAGCAGGGCCATGACTGGCTGATCAGCGTTGCCGCGGACACGCCCTCCTTTCCCCGGGACCTGGCCGAAAGACTGGCCGGATATGATACCCCGGTGGTACTGGCAGCCACGCCGGACGCCGAGCGGGGCCGACTGCCACAGCCAACCTTTGGTCGCTGGCAGGTATCCTTGCGCCACAACCTTCGGGCGGCCCTGAACGATGGCGTGCGCAAGATCCGCCAGTGGACACAGGCCCAGGGCGAAACCCTGGTAGTGTTCGACGAGGGCGACTTTTTCAACATCAATACGCCGGACGATCTGGCCTGGGCGGAGCAGCACCTGAAGTGAACGTAATAGGCATCGTAGGTTGGAAAAACTCCGGAAAGACCACACTGGCCGCGGCTCTGATTCGGGAGCTCTCCAGCAGAGGGCTAACGGTCAACTCGATCAAGCATGCCCACCACATGGTGGATGTGGATCAGCCCGGAACAGACAGCTACAAGCACCGGGACGCCGGTGCCCGTGAGGTCATACTGGCCGGTGGTCAGCGCTTCGCGATCATGCACGAACTCCGGGGGGCAACAGAGCCAACGCTGGACGAATTACTGTCCCGGCTGGGCCCCTGCGACTGGGTGGTGGTGGAGGGTTTCAAGACCCACTCCCACGCCAAGATCGAGGTGCACCGGCGGGAGGGTTCGCGGTCACCGCTGTTCACCGAGGATCCGAGCATTGTTGCCGTGGCGTCGGACTACGCTGCCGAGTTCTCGGGACCCGTGTTCGACATCAACGATATCCCCGCCATCGCTGATTTTATTCTCAACCGTCAGCCAGCCTGAACAGCCCAACCAGGAGCCGAAGATCCATGAAACCGCTTCGCAACGACTGCTTTGCCCTACCCCCCGGCGTCAACTGGACCCCGGTTGAAGAGGCCCTTGAGCGTTTGCGTTCACGGTTACATCCTGTGGTGGAGATTGAGCGCGCCGTTCCCCTCTCCCAGGTAAACGGCCGCATCCTGGCAAACGATGTCCATGCGCCCCGGGCTCATCCCCCAAGCAACAATTCCGCCGTCGACGGCTATGCCCTGGCCGGACCGGTGACGGACGTGCCCTGCACCCTACCCCTGGTCGAAGGTCGCAGTGCCGCCGGTGAGCCATACACAGGCCAGGTGCCCGAAGGCCACGCAATCCGGATTCTGACCGGAGCGGTCATTCCAGCCGGCACAGATACCGTGGTTCTGGAAGAAGACTGCGATGTCGCGGATGGCCATCTGCACCTGAACGGCACGCTAAAAGCAGGCGCCAATGCCCGCAAAGCCGGAGAAGACATAAAGGCAAAGGACAAGATCCTCACAACCGGAACCCGCCTGAGCCCGACCCAGATTTCGGTACTAGCCAGCGTGGGCGTGGAATCCGTCGACATCTATCAACGACTGCGAGTTGGTGTGCTGTCCACTGGTGATGAAGTGAAACCGGTCGGGGCAACTGTTACCGACTGGCAGATTTACGACGCCAACCGCCCTATGCTCAGCGCCCTGGTTTCGCAACTGGGCTACGAGCTCGTGGATCTAGGCCATGCGCTGGACCGGGCCGAAGAGGTGAAAGCAGCGCTTGAGCGCGGCGCGGAACACTGCGACCTGATCCTGACCAGCGGTGGCGTGTCTGCCGGCGACGAAGACCACGTGTCAAAAACACTGAAAGCCCATGGCGACATCAGCAACTGGCGCATCGCCATTAAACCCGGCCGGCCTCTGGCGCTCGCCATGTTCCAGGGCACGCCGGTCGTTGGGCTGCCGGGTAATCCGGTGGCCGCCTGGGTCTGTGCCCTGCGGTTTGGTGCTCCGGCCATGGCGTTGTTGGCAGGCGCGGAATGGTTTGAGCCACAGGCCTATGTGATGCCGGCCAATTTTTCCAAGAACAAAAAACCCGGGCGCAGCGAGATGCTGCGGGCACGGGTTCGGGATGGGCAGGTTGAGGTGTTCGGTTCGGAAGGCTCCGGCCGGGTGACCGGCCTGGCCTGGTCCGACGGACTGGTGGAACTGGATGAAAGCGCCCAGCAGATAGAGCCGGGCACCCCCGTGCGGTTTATTCCCTACGGCAGCTTCGGGCTGTAATCAGTCAACGCTGCCGTGCACCGCAAAGGCCTCCAGTGAAGCATCCTGCGGCCCCCGGGAACGGTAGGTTTCCTCGACACCCAGCTCGGTCAGCGTGCGGCTGACCATCAGCAAGGTGTTGTCCTCGAAGTCTTCACACATGTTGCGCATCTGATCGATTTCTGCACAGGCCACCGGATAGGCAGCATCAATCCTCGGCGCGCCATAATGGTCAACAAATGTCTGGGCGAGGGTTCGTCGCACCTGCTCCAGTTCCGGCTCGGTGATATTGCATACACCCACGAAACTGGCGCGGCCGCCAGACTCAATGCTGTACCAGCCATTAGTGAACGCCTGGCGGGCTTTCCCTTTCAGGTCTGCTTCGGTCCAGTTGGAAAACTCGAAGCCACCGGAGATCGCCCATTCGCCGCTGGGCGCAGGCTTTTCAAATACGTTCTCGTCCGATATATCCAATTGCAGGGTTCGGGCCAGCTTCATACGTGCTCCGCGAATTCAATCAAGCTCAATGTCTCGGTCATCACATCCTGACGCAACAGCATCCGGCCTTTCTCATCCAGGCCAACAAAAAGTCCGGGCCGGGGCCGTTCGATTGTCTTGCCCAACGTGTCACAGCGGGGCCGCCATTCGTTGTGCACCCGCTCGAAGCCACTGTCCATAAAGTAGGTCAGCCACAACAGCGTGTGTTTGGACCAGCTTTCCAACAGGGCCATGGGCGTGATTTCAACGCAGCCTTCTTCGTACAGACAGGTTTCGTTCGGATTTTCTCCCGGCTCGTCGGTCATCGGGATAAAGGGCACCTCAACGCCAATGACCAACCAGTTAGGATGCGCTTTCGGATCAGACACGTCCGCAGCAAACCGGACGCTTCCGCAGACAGCTCCGTTGACCTTGATGCGGTCGGGCCATACAAAGTGTACGGGGACTTCGGGCGGGGCCAGAGCACCCAGACTCTCGGCCAGACCTATCTGGGCGACATAGACCGCCTGAATGGCCTCTTCCAGGGGTGTTTCCGGCGCCAGCACCAGGGCCGCACGCAGGCTGTCGCCTTGCTCGGAGTAGAACACCGTGCCGGAGTCAACGCCCGCAATGGCCCGGCTCACGGCCTTGTCAAAAGGGTCGGTGTGCCTGGGTACCACCTCCCCGGTCAGTAACGGTGGGAACTGGGGTGTATCGATCATTGGATGGCCCGGGCGTAGACGTCAGAGGCAACAATTTCATCGGCGATGCGCTGGAACGCTTGCGCCTGGGGACTATCCGGCTTGGATACCACAATCGGCACTCCGCCATCCGATCCCACCCGGATATCGAGATCCAGCGGAATCTCTCCCAGGAACGGCGAACCGAGTTTCTCGGCTTCCGCCCGCGCGCCACCGTGTCCGAACGGATGGTGCTCTTTGCCGCAGCCATCGCAGATAAACGAGGCCATGTTTTCAATCAACCCGAACAGCGGCACATCCATCCGCTTGAACATATCAATACCCTTGCGGGCATCCATCAGGGCGATGTCCTGGGGCGTCGAGACGATAACCGCTCCTGCAACAAAGAACTTCTGGCTCAGGGTCATCTGGACATCGCCCGTGCCCGGCGGCAGATCCACCAGCAGCACATCCAGCCGTCCCCATTCCACCTGGTTCATCATCTGTTGCAAGGCGCCCATCAGCATCGGCCCGCGCCAGACGATGGCTTCGTCTTCCGGGGCCATCAGGCCCAGGGACATCAGCGTTACGCCGTGGTTTCTCAGCGGCAGGATGGTGCTTCCATCCGGGCTGGACGGCCGACCGGAAACCCCCAGCATGCGGGGCTGGCTCGGGCCGTAGACGTCGGCGTCCAGCAGGCCGACCTTGAGACCTTTCGAGGCCAGGGCAACCGCCAGGTTGGACGACACGGTGGATTTGCCAACGCCACCCTTGCCCGAGGCGATGGCGATGATCCGATCAACGCCCCTGGGGTTTTTGTCCTGAGGCTGGGGAGCGTCGGTTCCGATCAGGTTCGGTTTTTTTCCTACTTCGGTGTACTCAACCATGATGTGTCCTGTTGTTTTTAGCTGTCCAGATAATCATCACTGGTGCGGACCCTGGGGCGTTCACCGGCCGCCATGGGTGCGTTGTCACCATGGAACTGGGATTTGACCCGACAGTCGTCGCACATCTTGATCAGCTGCACGTTATCAGAGTTCTTGTACATCCAGTGCTGGTTTTCCAGTTTCTCGACGATCCGGTTAATGGTGCTGGCAACGCCGAACGGGGTTCCGCACTTGATGCATTCGAATGGCTCCTCACCGTGCAATGCCCGGGCACTCAGCGCCGCCTTGGACACATCCAGCTGGGGCTTCAGGGTGATGGCGGTCTCAGGGCAGGTACTCTCGCAGATACCACACTGGACACAGGCGTTTTCCGTGAACTGGACCTCGGGGCGATCCGGGTGGTCACCAAGGGCGCCCGTCGGGCAGAGTGATACACAGGCAAGGCAGAGCGTGCATTTATCGGAATCAATTTCGATCGCACCGTATGGCGCGCCTACAGGGAGCGGAATCGGCTCTTCGATCTTGTCCGACATCGCAGCCACTGTCACCCGTGTGATATCCCGGCGACCGCCAACCAGCAGAACCGGATCGCTCACTCGCCCGGCATTGTCACCCGCATCGCAGAGTTCGATGGCGGAAATGACCCGCACCCGGCTCGGCGAGTTGTGGGTGCCTTTGAGCATGGCCTGGGCCAGTTCCACTTCCGCAGTCACCGCCCGGCGATCCAGCTCATTGTCCGCAAGGATCAGAACCTCGGCGTAGCCGGCGCCGAACGCCGCCATGATTTCAGCGTGCCCAATCCGGTCGACATGCTCGAGCCCCATCGGGATCAGATCATCCGCGAGGCCATTATCGTAGCGGGCCAGGTTGGCAATGGCCTCTGTGCCAGCCTCCAGGGTATGGAACACCAGGCGTGGCGATTCGTGAGTATGCTCGCGATAGACCTTGGCCATCACTTCAACAGCCTTGGTGATCGCCTCGAATGGCGTCTCATTCATGGTCACCGCAGAGGTGGGACAAACGGCGGCGCAGGAGCCACAGCCGGCGCAAATGTCCGAATCGATCTGAATATGGTCGCCAAAGGAGAAAATGGCTTCCGTCGGGCATACATCCAGGCAACGGGTACAACCGGGCTTGTTGGCCCGGGAGTGCGCGCAGAGCGACTCTTCGAGCCTGAAGTACACGGTTTTTTCGAACTCACCCACCATTTCCCTGGCCGTCAGGGCAATGCGCTCCAGCTCGCCGGTCTTCTTCGGGTCGGCCCAGAAGTAACCGTTGCGCTTCTCGTGGCTGGGAAATGCCGGGGCACCGCCACGCAGATCGATGAACACGTCGCATTCGCTGCGGGCGGTGGGCTTGGCTGCCTCATAATCCAGCTCACCGCGACCGGCCGGATGCAGGGGTTGCAGGTGCGCAAATTCCAGCTTGAAATTGCCCAGTGCGCCGTAGGCGCCCGTCAACTGCCCTTTGGCCACGTCGTAGGCAGCAGATGGCAGCTGGATCGGGCCGGCATCATTAACAATGCAGGTCACGCCCAGTTCGTCCTGCACCAGTCCGGCCATCCTTATGGCCTGTTCGGTGGGACCCACAATGCAGCACACGCCGCTGGACTGGATGGTTTTTGCCGGCGCCATTGGTGCCGGCAGCTGGGCAGCGGCAACCAGGGCGGCCTGCTTGGCGTGCAACCGTTCGGGCTTCGCGTCGGGGGCACTCCAGCCGGCGCGATCCCGGATATCAATGGATTGGAGCGGCGCTGAGTGCTGGGTCTCGGCGTAAACGTCCTCCGCAAGGCGCTCGAAAAAAGCCGCCTGCTGGCCACAGGCAATAAGCACGTCACTGCTGGCGCCCAGGTGCTCGGCGGCAATACTCATTTCGTTGCCGCACAGTTGATCCACTGCGATGACCTGATCCGCGGCCGCGGCTTTGCGCAGGGCCTCTGAATCGAAGGTCTGTGATTTGTCGCAGCTACATAGTAATAGGGTCTTGGATGCCGTCATCAGGAGTTTGACTCTTTCGTTGTTTTTATACGTGTACGCTTCCGTATCGCTTTTCGAGCATGCCACAGGCATTATCTTTTGGACAATTGGATAATCGTTTGTGCCCTGCTATTTTTACGCTATTACAAAAAATGAGAAGCACCATGAGTAGTCGTACAGATCAATGGCAACGCGAATTGAAGGTCGGCGCCGTCGTTCGCCGGTCTCCGGGGGTCACTCGTTGGGCAAAGGTTATCTGGAAGCCTGTTGCCGTCATACCGGGGGCGCCTGAGGCGTTCTGGAAAGAAATGGTTCGCGAGGGCGACGTGGTCGATTACCACGCGGGCACGGTTACGATGGAGCTGTTCCGGGCCGATGTTGAAGGCTATCTGGTCTCCCTGAACATGGCTGCCCCTTCGGTCTGGATCATCCTGGACAAAGATGTAACGAGCCAGTCGCCGTCCGGGTGGGTTGTCAGCACCGTCACAGCCAGCGCCCATGAGGCTCTGGATGCCCTCGACAGTGGCGAAAGCATTGTCGAGGCGGTTCCTATTCCTGAATCCCTTGCAGCCTGGATAAAAGAGTTTATCGATATGCACTATATCGAGGAGCCGTTCAAAAAACGTCGTCGCGACGAAGTCCGCGTGGATGGCGTTGAGGACGCCAAGGGCGACCCGCGCATACGTCAGGAAAGTGACGTTTTTCGTGCTCCCTCGAACATCAAAAAGCCGAGAATTCAGTGATGGCCGAATCACGTCTTCAGCGCTGGGCTCGCAAGAAGGCCGAAGCCGCCAAGCGCCCGGAACCATCCCCTCCTCCGGTTATCGAGGCTGAGCCAGCCCCGGAGGAGCAGGAACTGGCAATCAATGAAGCATTGCCGGAACACGAGCTGCTAGAGAAGTATGGCCTGCCTGACCCGGAAAACATTGAGCTGGGTACGGACATCACCGGTTTCATGCGCAAGGAAATTCCGGAGTTCCTCCGCCGCAAGGCCCTGAGGGGACTCTGGAAATCCAACCCGGTACTGGCCGTTCTGGACGGCCTCAATGATTACGATGAGGACTACACACTGGCCTCGACGGCCGGACAGACAGTGAAAACTTTATACAAGGTTGGAGAGGGGCTCGTCGACAAAGCCAAAAAAGCCGCGGACGTCGTGGACGATCAGTCGGAAAAGCAGGCAGTCTCGTCGTTGGCAGGGCCTGATTCCACAACCGCCGAGGAACCGGATTCTGAGGACAGTCCCGAACTGGAAGATATGGCAACGCCGACGGAACTTCCCGAGCAGCAGCTTGCCCAAGAAGAGGCGACCTACTCGGAAGAGGAGCCGGAACCACGATTCCGTCCTCGTATGCGTTTTGACTATTAGCAGAATACGTTTCAGCTATTAGCAAGTTAAAGGTCGGTCAGGCCAATATTCTGGATTGTGTACTAGAATAGCGTGACAGGCCGCACATAATAATTAGAAGGAACAGGAATTGAGTAACACTGCGGAAATCCAGTGCCCGCGTTCGATCTCTGAAGAAGATCGTGCCAGGGCCCAGATCTATCAGCTGCTTGGCGTCCTGCTTGTAGACCCGCCCTCCAGTGAATTGCTGAAAGGGCTGGCTTCATTACAAGGCGACGAGACGCCACTCGGTTCGGCCTGCAAAAACCTGGCAGCCCTCGCCGAACGCACCAACCCGTATGACGCCGAGCGAGAGTTCAACAATCTGTTTGTCGGACTCGGTCGCGGAGAACTGCTCCCCTATGCCAGCTACTACCTCACCGGCTTCCTGAATGAGAAGCCCCTGGCGGAGCTGCGTACGGATCTCATGACCCGCGGTATCAAATCCCGCAGCGACGTAAAGGAGCCGGAAGATCACATCGGCACCCTCTGCGAAATCATGGCGGGCATCATCACCGGGGAATTTCCATGCGACAGCGGACTGCCGTCGCAAAAAGCATTTTTTGATGCCCACCTGGCAAAGTGGGCAGCCTTGTTTTTTACCGACTTGGAAGAAGCGCAAAGCGCCATTTTTTACGCACCAGTGGGTTCGCTCGGTCGAGCCTTCATGGCGGTAGAAGCCGACGCCTTTGCAATTCAGTAACCGGGATCTCAAGGTCCCATAAACCCAGGGGGAGGTGTCCAATGGACAACCCGAAGCGTGAAAACAGCCGTCGCCGTTTCCTGCAAATGGCCGCTGCTGCAGCACCGGCTGCGGTGGCAATGACGGTTGCACCGAACGCCGCAGCGGAGGTCGTCAGACAAGACGCGCCGAAAAGCCGCGGTTTACGTGATACCGAACACACACGTAAGTATTTCGAATCGGCTCGCTTTTAACGGGGATTTGAGTTGATCGAGGTTGCGAAAGGCCCTTGAGAGATTCAGCTTTCCGAAAAAACGAGAATAATAAAGAGAGAGGTAAACGACATGTTAAGGAAGAAGACCAACGGGGTAGCGAAAAGCTCCCGTGCAGGCTCTTTGCTTTCTTCTCTCGCTGCCAAGACTCTGGACCGTCGTCAGTTCCTGACAACGTCTGGCGTGGCAGTGGGTGGTCTGGCCGCACTGTCGCTGTCATCGGGACGGGTTGAAGCTGCGGCCCCAACGACCGGGGGTGGCGAAGTCGTCGTCAAAAAATCCGTTTGTACGCACTGTTCGGTAGGCTGCACGGTCGAGGCTGAAGTGCAGAATGGAACATGGATCGGGCAGGAACCAGGCTGGGACAGCCCCTTCAATCTGGGTGCTCACTGCGCCAAAGGCGCTTCCGTACGGGAGCATGCCCACGGCGAGCGTCGTCTCAAGTCGCCCATGAAAATGGTCAACGGCCAGTGGCAGAAGATTTCCTGGGATACCGCCATCAACGAAATCGGCGACAAGATGCTCGAAATTCGTGAGCAAAGCGGTCCCGATTCGGTCTACTGGCTGGGCAGCGCAAAGTTCAACAACGAGCAGGCCTACCTGTTCCGTAAGTTTGCGGCCTACTGGGGCACCAACAACGTGGACCACCAGGCTCGTATCTGCCACTCCACCACCGTCGCCGGCGTAGCCAATACCTGGGGCTACGGCGCAATGACCAATTCCTACAACGACATCCACAACTCCAAAGCCATCTTCATCATCGGGGGTAACCCTGCCGAAGCGCACCCGGTCTCGCTGTTACATGTGCTTAAGGCGAAGGAAGAGAATAACGCACCTCTCATCGTCTGCGATCCGCGTTTCACACGCACTGCCGCGCACGCCGATGAGTTCGTCCGTTTTCGTCCGGGCTCCGACGTTGCGCTGGTCTGGGGCATACTTTGGCACATTTTCGAAAACGGTTGGGAAGACAAAGAGTTCATCCGCACCCGGGTGTGGGGCATGGATGAGATTCGTGAGGAAGTAAAACGCTGGAATCCGGAAGAAGTCGAGCGTGTAACCGGCGCTCCGGGCGCTCAACTCGAGCGTGTGGCCCGCACTCTGGTCAACAACCGCCCGGGTACCGTTATTTGGTGCATGGGTGGTACCCAGCACACCAATGGTAACAACAACACCCGGGCCTACTGCATTCTCCAACTGGCACTGGGCAACATGGGCGTTGCTGGCGGTGGCACCAACATCTTCCGGGGGCACGACAACGTTCAGGGTGCTACCGACTTGGGCGTGCTCGCCGACACTCTGCCCGGCTATTATGGTCTGTCCGCTGGCGCCTGGGCCCACTGGTCAAGAGTCTGGGAAGAGGATCTGGACTACCTGAAAGGCCGCTTTGCCGTGTGGGACAAGAACGGCAAATCCAAAGCCATGATGAACGAGAAAGGCATTCCGGTATCCCGATGGATTGACGGTGTCCTGGAAGCCAAAGAGAACCTGGAGCAGCCAGACAACACCCGGGCCATGGTGCTGTGGGGCCACGCGCCCAACTCCCAGACCCGTATGACGGAAATGAAGGAAGCGATGGAAAAGCTCGACCTGTTGGTTGTAGTGGATCCCTTCCCGACCGTTTCTGCCGTACTCCACGATCGCAAAGAGGGTGCCTACCTGCTGCCCACGACCACCCAGTTCGAAACCTACGGCTCGGTAACCGCGTCGAACCGTTCTCTGCAGTGGCGAGAAAAAGTAGTAGAGCCGCTGTTCGACTCCAAGGTCGATCATGAAATCATGAAGCTGTTTGCGGACAAGTTCGGCTTCACCGATCGCATGTTCCGCAACATTGCCATTGATGGAGACGAACCGTCGATTGAGGACATCACCCGCGAGTTCAACCGTGGCATGTGGACCATCGGCTACACCGGCCAGTCCCCTGAGCGCCTCAAGAAGCACATGAAATATCAGCACCACTTCGACAAGACTACGCTGCGTGCAGTCGGTGGACCTTGTGATGGTGATTTCTACGGCTTACCGTGGCCTTCATGGGGCACACCGGAGATGAACCATCCGGGCACTGCCAACCTGTACGACATGTCGTTGCCGGTTTCCGAAGGCGGCCTGACGTTCCGGGCCCGCTTCGGAGTCGAGCGTGATGGCGAAAGCCTGTTGGCAGATGGCGTCTACTCGAAGAACTCCGAGATCAAGGACGGCTACCCGGAATTCACCATGCAGATGCTAATGGATCTGGGCTGGGATGGCGATCTGACGGCTGAGGAGCGGGCCAGTATTGAAGCCGTGGCCGGCCCGGAAACCAACTGGAAGACAGACCTGTCTGGCGGCATTCAACGTGTGGCAATCAAGCACGAGTGCGCACCTTTCGGTAATGCCAAGGCCCGCACCGTGGTCTGGAACTTCCCGGATCCGATACCGCTGCATCGCGAACCGCTATATACCAACCGTCGTGATTTGGTTAAGGATTACCCGACATACGAAGACAAGACTTTCTGGCGGGTGCCTACCCTGTACGAGTCCATTCAGAAGAACGACTTCAGCAAGGAGTTCCCGATCATCCTTACCTCCGGCCGTCTGGTCGAATATGAGGGTGGTGGTGATGAGACTCGCTCAAACCCCTGGCTGGCTGAATTGCAACAGGAAATGTTCATCGAGGTTAACCCACGCGATGCCAACAACCTGAACATCCGTGACGGCAATGATGTCTGGGTTTCCGGCCCCGAAGGCGCGCGGATCAAGGTCAAGGCCATGGTGACCGAACGTGTCGGAGAGGGGGTGGCCTTCATGCCATTCCACTTTGGCGGGCACTATCAAGGCAAGGACCTGAGGGACAAGTATCCCAAGGGCGCAGACCCCATCGTTCTGGGCGAATCCACCAACACGGTTCAAACATACGGGTACGACTCGGTCACGCAGATGCAAGAGACCAAAGCCACCCTGTGTTCGATTATGCCGGCATAACAAGAGGTGTAAATCATGGCACTTGAGGGAAAAGCACGCGCAAAATTCCTGGTCGATGCCGAACGCTGCATCGAATGTAATGCTTGCGTAACGGCCTGTAAGAATGAGAATGAAGTCCCCTGGGGTATCAACCGCCGGCGCGTGGTGACCATCGGAGATGGTAAGCCTGGCGAACGCTCGATCTCGGTAGCTTGCATGCACTGTTCAGACGCGCCTTGTATGGCCGTTTGCCCTGTGGATGTCTTCTACCAGACCGAAGACGGTATCGTGTTGCACTCCAAGGATCTGTGTATTGGTTGTGGGTATTGTTTTTATGCCTGCCCCTTCGGTGCGCCTCAGTTCCCCCAGGCGGGCAACTTTGGCAGCCGGGGCAAGATGGACAAATGCACGTTCTGTGCAGGCGGCCCTGAAGAAGACAATTCAACAGCTGAGTTCACCAAGTACGGCCGCAACCGCATTGCCGAGGGCAAGCTGCCAATCTGTGCCGAAATGTGCTCGACCAAAGCGCTGCTGGCCGGTGATGGCAGCGAGGTGGCAGACATCTATCGCCAGCGTGTGGTGAGCCGTGGTTTCGGTTCCGGCGCCTGGGGATGGGGCACGGCCTATGGGAAGAAGGTCCCTTAAGCCCGCCATGAGTTTCGGGGCCCCCCGGGCCCCGCAAAACTCATGGCGGCAACGAACTCTTCTTCTTGATTCTTTTGGGGTGCTCGCATGAAGCGTAAGTTGTTAGGTGCTGTCGTCCTTGCACTGGCGACACTGGTGTTTAATCCTGTCTGGGCGCAAGAGGCCCCCGCGGTTGATCGCACGTCTACCGGGGGTGCTCAAACCCTGGAAGACATCCTGGCTCGTCAAAAACAGTTGGAAATTGACGAGTCTTTTCGCTCGGAAAACCTGGGTAATCCTGCCAATGCGGCACCGATCAGTGGTCGACTCGGCACCCTGGGAGGGCGCTCGGATTCCGACATCTATCGTGCCATTCGATACAACAAGATTGACCCCAGTACCCAGGCCCGGGGGCCTGCCGCTGACGTCCTGATCCAGGACGGAGGCATACCCTGGTACAAGTTACGAGAGGGGCCGGTCATCACTTACGGTGGCAGTGCAATCCTGGCTATCATTGCGCTACTGGCAGTGTTCTATTTTGTGCGCGGAAGAATCAAAATCACAGGCGGCCCTGCGGGCACCACGGTTGAACGATTCAAAGCCATCGAACGATTTGGTCACTGGCTGTTGGCGGGCTCGTTTGTCGCATTAGCTATAACGGGGTTAATCACCTTGATGGGTCGCAGTTTCCTCATTCCGGTTATGGGGCCCGAGGCCTTTGCCACTCTGGCTGCCGGCTCCAAATGGCTTCACAACAACATTGCGTGGGCCTTTATGTTGGGGCTGGTGATGACCTTCTTCATGTGGGTGGCGCACAACATCCCCAACAAGCTCGATTGGCAGTGGCTCAAAGTGGGCGGCGGCATCTTCACCAACGCCCATCCGTCAGCGAGGAAGTTCAACGCCGGTCAGAAAATTGTTTTCTGGACCGTGATGTTGCTGGGTTTTTCAGTCTCGTTGTCGGGCCTGTCATTGTTGTTTCCGTTTGAAATTCCAATGTTTGCCAAGACGTTTGGCGTCGTGAACACTGTTTTGGGAACGGATTTGCCGACAGTGCTGACGCCGCACGAAGAGATGCAGTATGCCAACATCTGGCACTCTATCGTGGCGTTCGTGATGATGCTGGCCATCATTGCCCACATCTACATCGGCTCGGTCGGCATGGAAGGTGCCTTCGACGCTATGGGTAACGGCCAGGTTGATCTCGAATGGGCTCGTCAACACCACGATCTGTGGGTCGCTGAGGTTGAAGCCAAACAAGGCAAAGGAGGTTCGTCGTGAAGGTAATGATTTCGGCTTTTATCGCGGCCCTGCTCATTGCCACGGCTGCACCAATGGTGCTGAACCAATTTGGCTGGTCGTCGGCGGAACAAACCAGCGCAGAGAGCGTTCGCCTTGACTGATCAGTCCGAGGTATACCAGATCGACGCCGTCGGTCTGGTATGCCCTCTCCCCGTCTTACGTTTCAAAAAGCGGACCAAAGACCTTCCCAGTGGAACGCAGGTCGACTTCCTGGCGGATGACCCCACCGGCCGAAAGGACCTTCAGGCCCTCTGTGATATCACCGGCCACCGGATTGAATGGACCAGAGAAGAAGAAGCTGGCGTCACTCGTTACCGCATTTCCCTGGCATAAAACGGCATCGAAATCGTCAATCTTTTCCTACACTTCACCACGCCCTCTTGGAAAATCAGGCGCCAACCCCCTATCTTAAATTAGGACTCCTAATAATTGGAATTCCGATGAGTTCAGACCCACTGTGGGAAATGATGATGCCTGAAAATGTCGAGGGACTGGCCCGGTCGATTCCTGGTGCTGCGGAAACCATGACCTTCTGGAGGCACGAGTGGCGGATCAAGTCAGCATCCGGTGTTGTGAAATGACTGAGTGGTACCGGCACTCCCAAACAGCGTGAAAACGGAGACATATGCTGGAATAGCGTGATCATTGATGTAACACGGGAACGTCAGATCCATAGCAAGCAAACCACCGTAAGCCTACCCTCATTTCTATTTAATACAGACTAAAAGGCCAAACAATGAGCGACAACAGTCGACCGGTAATTCTGACTGCCCGGCAAATAAGATTCCTGCAGGACCTGATCCTCGAAAAGCAGTACCAGCTTGCCGCTCAGCAGTCAGAGAATCAGCAGAGCACTGATTACAGTCAACTCAGCGAGCAGATGAGCCACACAACAGATCTGCTGATGCAGCTGACCGACGCATTGCCGGAAGATTGCGCAATTCCCCTCCAGGAAACTCCGGAAATCCCGGCGAGCACCTGCCCCTAGTGACCACCTCGTGGATGCTTGCGGGCTTCCAGGTTACCCAGCGACATTTTCACGTCTCGATCCGAAAGTTCTGGAAGATCGTCAAAATTCGAAACTCGCGGAAATTTCGAATCGATCACAGTCGCCAGCGTATCGTCGATGCACAGGGTGTCTGCCACGGCCTGATGACAACCGGGCATCAGGATTGCCCTGATCTCGCCGATTTCTCTTGTTCCCGTCTCAACGTCTCCGGAGCGACTGGCGCTGATCACGGTGAGCTTTTCGGCCCAATCCACAGCGCGGCCATCAACAGGTTTCGCCTCAATCCGCTCACAGGCTGTCAGGGTTGCTTCAAGCAACGTTCGGAAGTTAGCTGATTCAGCCAGCCGCTCGGCCTTTTCGCGAGCACTGCGATCTTCGTCAGGCACCAATAGTATGTAGGGCGTATTATCAACAAAGACACCCCAGTAGTCGGCCGCAATGGCTTCGGGTTTCGGGTAATAAACCCCAGCGGTCAGGGTCGAATGCTTTTTCCTTCTAGCCAGGAAGGCGCCTTTTTTTTCACAATCCAATTCTTTGCCTCGGTCTTTTCCGGTTTTCACTTCTTGCACGGGTCGTCCAGCAATGGCCATTGAACGATAGGCTCGAGCCCCATCGGTGGATCATTTCGTGGACGCAGAAATATGGTGATTGCAAGAAGGTTTTACAAATCCGCAGCCAGGCCTGTGCCTGCCGAGCGACATTTCCGCTCTTTTGGCAGCACATATGCGTCGTAATCTCTGGAATGATTCACGAATGACGCAATAATGATTAAGGAAGCATCGATCCCGGCCGATATAAAAAAAGATCGCAGTAATTTGCGTGCTCCAATAGTCCGTAAAGCTTATAGATTCTGGGGAATCAGCATGTCTATCAGAAAACTGTTCATCGTCTCGATTGCCGCTGTTCTGCTGGTCATCGCAATACTCGCAAGCGTTGTGATCGCTTTAAACACGCAGAAAACGATCACGGCAGATGTCGCTGAAAGGCAGAGTGATCTTGTCGAGGAGATCACCGGAATGCTCTCCATCACCGACGAGCTCATGTCAAAACGGGTGAAGAATTCGCTGAATCTGCTCATTGAACGCGGCCAGCAACTCGGAGCCGCCAGGATCCAGGGAACCGAACCGGTCGCAGGCAAACCCGTTCCGGCACTGTTTCTCGGCGACACCATGATCAACAACAACTTTGACCTGGTGGATGGCATAACCGGGATCATGGACGGCACAGCCACTCTATTCGTCAGGGATGGACAGGACTTTGTCAGGGTTTCCACAAACGTAAAGAAAGACGATGGATCCCGTGCCATCGGCACCAAACTGAATATGGCGGGCGCGGCCGGGCAGGCCATTAGCCGGGGCGAAGCCTACTTCGGACAGGTCGATATTCTCGGCAATCCCTACCTCACCGCTTACAGCCCTATCCGTAACGCCTCAAACCAGATTATCGGCATCTGGTATGTGGGCTATTCAGCGGACCTTGAAGAACTTGAAGCGGCCATCACCTCATCCAGCCTGCTGGAAAGAGGATTTCTCGCCCTGGTGGACGACAAGAATCGACTGCGCATGCACTCCAGCTCCATTGAGTCCGATCCACTGCAAAACCTGCTGGAATCTGAGCCGGAAGACTGGAACCTTGCACGTACTGCGTTCGATGCCTGGGGGTACCAGATTATCACCGGCTACTCGGAAGACGAAGTGGCAGCCATGGTTCGCAATCAGACCATCAAGACGGTCATGGCAATTCTGATCGGCGGACTGGTGCTGATCGGCTGCCTGAGTGCCCTGGCACAACTGGTTGTGGCTCGACCTCTCCAAAAAATGATCGATGCCATCAACGACATTGCCAGCGGCGAAGGCGACCTGACGGTGAGGTTCAATGCAACCGGCAAGAGCGAATTGGACGTCATGGCCCAAGGCTTCGATCGCTTGCTAGACCGGTTACAAACTACAATTTCAGAAACCAAAAGATCCTCGGAAAGCCTGCTTGAGGCCTCGTCGAGTCTAAGGGGCATAGCATCAGACTCCGCCACCGTCGTCTCGCAACAAACCGAGGAGACCGAGCAGGTTGCAACCGCCATGAATGAGATGACAGCAACCGCTCAAACTGTTGCCGAAAGCGCCTCCAGGGCTGAAAACATTGCCAAAGAGGCGGATGGTCTGGCCGAAAGTGGCCAATCGCTCATTGCCAAAACCACGGCGAAAATACAGAGCCAGCTCGACAACAACCAGAGCTCAGTGCAAACCAGTGCTTCGCTGAGAGCTGCATCGGATAACATCGGCAATATTCTTTCCGTCATAGAAAACATTTCGGAACAGACTAATCTCCTGGCGCTTAATGCAGCGATTGAGGCAGCGCGAGCCGGAGAACACGGCAGAGGTTTTGCGGTGGTGTCAGACGAAGTCAGAAACCTGGCCCGTCGGACCCAGGAGTCCATCAAAGAGATCCAGGACCAGATCAATCACCTGCAGGAAGGCGTTGCCGGTGTTACCGACGTTATTGAGGTGGGCAGTCAGCTAGCAACTGAAACCAACGACATGATCCGCGAAACCGGCAACGCGATCGAGGCACTGCGCGAGGGCGTTCGAACCATTCGGGACACCAACATTGAAATGGCAAGCGCCGCCGAGCAGCAGAGCCAGGTTTCTGAGGACATCAACCAGCGCCTTGAGCACATTCGGCAAATGGCTGGTAGCAGCCAGGAGAACGCCGCATCAACCAATGAGGCGGCAGAAACGTTGAAGCAACTAGCGGAAAAACTGAAGTCTCAATTGGACTCTTACAGGACCTGACCCAGTTTCCATACCCGGCAATCATTCTTAAATAACGAACGAATCGATCGGATATATATATTTTTGTTCACAGCAAAAGCCTCGGATACTACGCGTATTAAATACTCCTGATTCCGAGGCCCTCGCATGTTCGATGTTCAGGCGATCGAATCCTTGTTCTCACTGCTGGTACCGCTGCTTTTCGGTGCCGGAGCAGTCGCGACCGGATTGGCAACCAACCAGAGCAACCTTCTCGCACGGTCATTGACCTTCAAGCTTGCCTTTGTATCGGCTTTGGCCGCCGCAATCGGAAGTTGGTGGTGGCCGGTCGATGGCGTCTGGTTCAGTCACGCGCCTCTGGCCTCAATCATGTTGCTGCTTATCACTTTGCTGGGAATGGTGCTGGGACGCTTCTCGGAGAGGTATCTTGCGGGGGATCCCGGCCAGCGCCGATTTATGATCTGGCTTCAGGTGATCCTCGCCAGCGTTGCCATGATCGCCATCACCAATCATTTGCTGGTGTTCCTCGTCAGCTGGATTGCCATCAGCGTAAGCCTGCACCAGTTGCTGATGTTCTTTCCTGATCGCCCGCGCGCCGCCCTGGCCGCGCACAAAAAATTCATCTTTGCGCGAATTGCGGAGTTCTGCCTGGCACTGGCGTTCCTTCTGCTTTATGTCCAGTACGACACGCCCTTTATTGATCGGATTCTGGTCCAGGTATCCGGTGCAACAGAGGTGCCCGCCGGCGCCCAGATCGCTGCGGTTTTGATGGCCGTGGCTGCTTTGCTCAAATGCGCACAGATGCCGTTCCACGGTTGGCTGATTCAGGTGGTGGAATCACCCACGCCGGTTTCTGCCCTGCTTCACGCTGGCGTTGTGAACCTTGGCGGTTTCCTGATGATTCTGATGGCACCGCTCATTTCAGAAGTAAGCGCCGCCCAGTGGCTGCTGCTTGCAGTGGCAGGGCCCACGGCGGTGTTTGCCAGCCTTGTTATGATGACCCGTATTTCCATCAAGGTAAGACTGGCCTGGTCAACCTGCTCCCAGATGGGCTGGATGCTGGTTGAGTGCGCTCTGGGGCTGTACGAGCTGGCGCTCCTGCATCTGGTTGCGCATTCCGCTTACAAGGCACACACCTTCCTGAACGCCGGCAATACCGTTGAGTTGTCGATGAAAAAACGCCTGGTTACCGTCAATGAGCCCGGGGCAAAACAGTGGCTGGCCGCTGCCGCCCTGGCCGGCCTGTTCATGCTGCCGACTGTTTTTCTGTCCAATGAGACCAGCACAGCACACATGTTTTCATGGCTTGTCCCGGGCATCGCCCTGACGATTCTGCTCTCAGAATTCCTGTCGGCCGGGGGCGGCGTTGTAACGGTCGGGCGTGGCCTGATTATCGGCGCCGCCTTCTGGGCATTGTACTGGCTTCAGAAAACCTTCTTCGGCATGGTGCTCGCCCCACCGGAGAGCCAGGCAAGCCTGCTGGAAGTGGTTTTTGTCGCGGCCCTTATCGCAATCCTGGTACGCGGCTACTACCAGATTCGCTACCACCGTTTCTCACCCGCAGGCGCCAGGCTTTACCGGTTCCTGTTCGCCGCGGGCTACCTCGATGAGTGGTCCACCCGTCTGACCCTGAAAATATGGCCTGCCAAACTGCCTGATGTCGTGCGGCCGCGAGCCGTGGTCAGCGTGTCTTCAACCTCTGGTTCCGGGGAGTCCGCATAATGTTAGCGTCGAGCCTTAATGCCACCACCGAAACAACCGCCGATGCACCAGATTGGCAGGCAGCTGTCACCGATGCCTGCGGGCGAATCGCGCCGTCGTGGCCACTGGATCAGATGATCGCGGTGAACCCATTCTGGGAAATGCGGGACCTGCCATTTACCAGGGTCGCCTCACGCATGGCGGCGCTGAATGGCACCTGCTGCCAGAACCAGGCTGCCCTTGGCGGCCGGGGCAATGGCCCGGCTGCTGCCGAGACCGCCAGCATGCCCGAACACTGGCAAAACCTCAGCGCCCAACTCGATCGCAATCGCGACACCGCCCATCAGGTGGGCTGGCAGGACGAAGTTGTGCACCAGATCAGCCAGTTTTGCGGCGACTATTTCCAGCGCCTGGATGCCGGTGATTTCAAGGCCGATGCCCAGGATCTCTATCACAGCTGGCTGGAAATGACCCGGGCTGACCGCGGCATTGCCATCGTCATGGGGGAACCGTCGCTGCCGTCCCAGTTCCAGGTCTTACCCGATCAACATGAAAAGCTGATAACCGACGCCCTCAATGCCCTCGCAGCGGAACCAGACTATGCACCGGACTATGCCCATGCACTCTTGCTGGACATCAACGGATGGTCATCCTGGGCCGCTTACCTGAGGTGGCAAGCGCGACTAAGTGGCCGCGAGGAGGATCTGCTGCCGGGTCTGCTGGCCATCCGACTAGCCTGGGAGCTCGCCATCTGGCGCCATGTGCAACACGTTGGCGGGGCCATCTTCGCCGAACTGAAACAGGGGTGGCTCAAACAGTGGTACGCCTGGCCAGAGATGCTGCAGACCCATGAACAATCTCAAACCACAGGCTGGCGCCAGCAAACAGAGGCTGAGTCGGCCTACCAGGCACAGCTGGCTGAAAAGCTTCTGACCAGGCCTGAAAATGAGTCGCAAGGGCATCAGCCACTCAAGCTACAGGCGGCATTCTGCATTGATGTTCGCTCGGAGGTCTATCGTCGCGCGCTGGAAGCCCAGAACCCCGCAATCCAGACCCTCGGGTTTGCCGGATTCTTCGGCCTCCCGATTTCGTATCGTCCCAAGGGCACCGACTTTTGCCGGCCGCAATTGCCGGGCTTGCTGGCGCCGGCGCTCGAGGTTACTGAGGCCGAACCTGCCGGCAGTTTCAGCCGGCAGTCATTAGCCAACCACTCCCACTGGTCACAGTTTTCCAACGCCGGCCCGGCGAGCTTCAGCTTTATCGAGAGCATGGGCCTGGCAGGTCTGGGACGCATGGTTCGCAAAACCTTTTTTGGCAAGTCCTCGGATAACCCGGTCGATCAACTCCATAAGGGACAGACCGAGTTCGAGATCCGCCAGAACGGGACCCTGCTGGGCGCTGCGGAGAAAGCGGAGTTGGCCGGGGGTATTCTCCGGGCCATGACCCTGACTCATGATTTTGCGCCCACCGTTCTCCTTGTTGGGCACGGCAGTAGTACGCGTAACAATCCCCATGCAGCGGGCCTCGACTGCGGCGCCTGCGGCGGACAGACCGGTTCGGTAAATGTTCGCGTACTTGCCGGCATCCTGAACGACAAGGACGTGCGTGCGGCCCTGGCTGAGCAGGGGATTTTGATCCCCTCCGAAACCCGGTTCGTGGGGGCACTGCATAACACAACCACCGACGAGGTCGAGTGCTCAGGTGATGTTCCCGACGAGATCCGGGGTTTCCTGGCCAATGCCGGCGCCCAGGCACGTCGTGAACGCGCCCTGCGGCTTGGTATCGCAAACGAGAGCGATGTTGACAGCGCCATCAAAAAGCGCAGCCAGGACTGGTCCGAAGTTCGGCCGGAATGGGGTCTTGCCGGCAACGCAAGCTTTATCGTGGCGCCTCGTTCGGCCACGCGACACCTGGACCTGGGTGGCCGCAGTTTCCTCCACGACTATCGCTGGCGCGAGGATGAAGGCTTCAACATCCTCGAACTGATCATGACCGCGCCCATGGTGGTCACCCACTGGATCAACCTTCAGTACTTCATGTCTGTTACCGACAATCTGCATTACGGTAGCGGCAACAAGGTCCTGCACAACGTGGTTGGCGGCCACCTGGGGGTTTTCGAGGGCAACGGCGGCGATTTGCGAATCGGTTTGCCGCTGCAGTCGGTACACGATGGCCAGCGTTGGGTTCACGAGCCCCTGCGCCTGAGCGTTTACCTGGCCGCACCGAAAGAAGCGATTGCCGAGATCGCCCGGAAACACAAGGTCGTAAAGGATTTGATCGGTAACGACTGGCTGTATCTGTTCCGGATCAACGACGAGCACACCTCGATAGAGCGTTTTTATCAGAATCAATGGCAAACTGTTGCCTGTGACTCCAATCGGTAAACCCTGAGACCTTATGCCCGCAACCATCAAGTTAGACGCGACCCAATCCGCTGACGTTGAGAAAGCCGCCAGCCTGCTTCTTGCCGGCCATCTCGTTGCTGTGCCCACCGAGACTGTCTATGGCCTCGCGGCCGACGCCAGCAACGAACAGGCGGTCAGAAAAGTGTTTGAAGCAAAGCAGCGCCCGGTCGGACACCCTCTGATCGTGCACGTTGCGTCACCTGACAGGGTCAGACTCTGGGTCGACCACCTGCCGGAGACCGCCAGGCAGCTGATCAAGGCATTCTGGCCGGGGCCACTCACACTGCTACTGCCAAAGAAAAGCGGCGTCAGCGATTTCATTACCGGCGGCAACCCGGGCGTGGCGGTCAGGATGCCGGCGCACCCGGCCACGCTGGCAACCATGGAGCAGCTCGGCCGGGATCTGGTTGCCCCATCTGCGAACCCCTATGGCAGGATCAGCCCGACCACCGCAGAGCACGTGCTCGCGGGCCTGTCCGGAAAGATCGAGGCGGTTCTGGATGGCGGGGACTGTTCAGTGGGCATTGAATCCACCATTGTCGACCTCACCGGCGACACGCCAGTTATCGCCCGGCCCGGGCAGATCGCACAGAGCGATATCGAAGCCTGCTTGGGAATCACGCTCGCCCCGGGCAAAAGCGCCAGTCAGGCGGTGCCGGGGAGCGTAAAGCGCCACTACCAGCCTGTTACGCCTACGGTTGGAGTGGCCACGGATCAATTCGCCCGGCTTCTGCCCGAAGTTACATCGGCAGGCGAAAAGATTGGCGTGATCTGGTGGCAGTCGCCCCCAGACGAGCGGGCATCCGAGGCCATTATGCTCAGCGCCGATCCGAACGAATACGCTCGCATGCTCTACACCGCCATGCACTCGATGGACAAGGCAAACGTCGATCGGATCGTGATTGAGCTTCCGCCCAGGGAAAGCCAATGGCTGGCCGTCCACGATCGGCTGGGACGGGCCTGTACCGAACAATTCGCCTAAGCCGGCGTGCCCTGGCATGCAGGGCAGTAATACAGGCGCCGGCTGGCCATCATGGTTTTAACTAGCGGCGACGCGCAATCGTGGCAGCGTTGGCCATCGCGGTTGAACACCATGTGTCGGCGCTGCCCGAACGTCCATCCTTCTTTTTTGAGCCGCTCTGCCCGCTCGGGCGGATTGGTGATGCCCTTCAACCGATAGGTTCGCTGAACCAGAGTCAGAATCGCCTCGGCCAATCTCGACTGCTGATCGGCGTCCAGATCACGAGGCCGTGCCCGCGGTGAAATCCCCGCCTCAAAGAGGATTTCCGAGCGAAGGTAATTACCGATTCCGGCAACGAACGCCTGGTCCAGCAGCAAACCACCCAGGTTCCGGCCCCGGAACCGCTTTTCATCAAACACAGCCAACAGTTGATCGACGCTGACATCCTGATTGAGAGGGTCCGGCCCCAGCCGTGACAGATAGGGCACCTCGCTCAATTCATCGGGCCGAATCAGTTGGATGTCGGAGTCGCTGTACAACCGGGCCGCTTTCTTCGGACCGATAATGGCAAATCGCAGTTGCCGGTTTGTACTCGGTTCCCGATCGGGTTTGCCCATGCGCCACTTGCCATACAGCTGGTTATGGCTGTAAACGCACCAAGGCCCGTCTTCATCTGTGGCCTCAAAAAACACCAACACGGCTTTGCTACGGGCCTCCACTCTCTCGACTCTGCGTCCCTGAAGGGCACGCTCGAAAGGCTTCAGGTGTTCAAAGGCAAAAAACACAGATTGCGCTGCCTTGCCGCCAACGGCCTTATGAATGTCATCGACCATGCGGCGTATTTCGGGACCTTCGGGCATACTCGTTTCCGCTCCTGACCGGTCTCTCTGCATCACGGGTAAGCTAAACCCTACGTTGCTTCCAGCAATTCGGAGTTGTCGGGTCACAAAGTTTTGCCCGGATCCAGGTAAGCCCTTTGCTCAACCTGCTCGTAGGTTCTGATGTATTCAACGTAAGAGCAAGGTGAGTCATGAAGGACACCAAGCTGGCTCTGTTCATCGCAGCAATCCTGATTGTGCTGGCGGCCGCGACGCGGGAGGAACCGTCTGCCTCTGAAAGCTGGGCGACGACCCGGGTTGTTCCTCTGGTCTTTGCAGAGGAGCTCGGCGCCGATCAATGGCCACCTTCGATGAGGGATCGTTTTCTGAACGATACGGAAAACCAGATCAGAATGAGTCAGCCTGACAGGGTAATGCGTGATGACCGCGGCCCCGATGAGTGGCTGCCGTCTTCAGGTCAATGCGATTACATGGGCAGGTTCATGGCGGTGATGGAGCGCTACCAGCTCCACCACCGCGAGCCCCATTGGCGGGACTGGCAAACGAAAAGGCAGCGCTGTTATACCCAGTTCCAGTAGAAGCAGCCTGACGTTCCGAAGCGGGATGCCTAGCGTTTGTCGTCTGGCCCAATCAGGTCAGACAGCTGCTTGCGAAGGGAATCAACATTTTCTTCACCGCTCTGTTTGAGTTCGTCCAGTTTTTTGCGGCCTTCCGAGATTTTATCTTCCACCGAGCGCACTGCATCGGAGGCGCTCTGCTGAATGTCAGCACTCGCCTTCTCGTTCTCGGCTTCAGCTTCTTTGGCTTTGGCCTTGGCTTTCAGGGAATCGGCTTGCTTTTCCCATTCTTCCAGCTGGGTTTCGGCCTTTTTGATCAATTCGTCTTTCAGTGACATAAATGCCTCCATTGCGCAAATAGCGAGCGATCGCCCATCCTCAAGAAATAAAAGTGGAAACGCAACCCGGACCCAACTGAATAGCTGCCTCAGTCCGATTTTGACGATTGATCCGAGCTATCGGACTCAGAACTGCCCTTGCGCTCGGGCTGCAATTCCTCTTCAACCCAGCGTCTCACCTGGTGTCGATCCTTCCGGCGCACCAGCTGCTCGCTGTGAATGTTCCGCGGGAAGATCTGGGGCCAACCCTCGTGGTTAAGAGAAAAGCTGCGCCGTACACCCACCGGATACTTCGTGGGCCCGTGGATCACGGCGGCCCGGATTTCAACGCCGGTGATGTCCTCGAACAGGTAATCGCTTTCGCTTTCTTCACTGCGACGTCCCAGGATGATGTTCCTGAACGAGCCCAGCACCAGATACCCACCGGGCTGTAACGGGCCCTGGCGCAGCACCTGATGCACGTTGGCATCATCCGCGCCGACACGGCGATAGTCGGTCACCGTCATGATTTTCTCTTCGCCCGCGCGGGTGTAGAGAACCACCTGCACACACTGCACGTGCACCGTTTCCTTGCCCATGTTCACCAGCAGACACAGGGCATCCGGGTTTTCGTTCTGGGCGTGATGAATAATAAGGTATGGGCGATTATTTCGTTTTTACTGCAGGAAAAACAGCTGGAAGTAGACAATCCAGACGATCGCCATGATTGCGCTGCTGACAGGCGCGATGTAATCCATTTATTAATTCCCTCCCGATTCCAACACTCCGAAAAGCCAGCTTGCTTTGAACCTTCCATACTCAACTGGATAACAGGATCCCAATCGGAGATAATAAACGCGATTATTTAACACCAGTGCCATTCGTTAGTCTCTGGTCATGACCATTTACAGCGTTATTCAATTAGTCATTTTTTCGGTTCTGTTGCTCAATACCGTGCACCTGATGCCAGCTTTTGGCCGCTGTCTGAAGGGTGCAGAATCGGCATTCCAGTCCGGGTATCTCTGCGCCATGCTCACCATGCGCCTGGCCCGCAACATTCTGGGCCTGATCCTGGTAACCGCCAGCACCGCGCCCAACCCGGAAATTCACGCCCTGGTGCCCAAGGGTATCCTGCTGTTCCTGGTTCTGGCACTCATTAACGCCGCCCTGACCCAGTACATGGAACGAATCCGGGTGGAAGAGGGCGCCCGTTTCTAGGCGCCTCGCTGTCAGGCGTAAAGCGACTCGATCACCTCGGTATATTTCTCGTAGATATTGCTCCGGCGGACTTTCATGGTCGCCGTTACCTCGTCATCGTCGTGGTCCAGTTCCTTCGTCAGCAAGTGGAAGCGTTTGATCTGCGCCACCTGTGGTAGCTGCTCGTTGCCCTTGTTTACTTCTGCCTGGATGAGGTCATTCACCTGCGGCTGCTCGGTCAGGCTCCGGAAGGTGGTGTAGGCAATGCGCTCCTGCTCTGCCCACTTTGCCACCGTATCGAAATCAATCTGGATCAGCGCAGACACATATTTTCTGGCCTCACCGATCACAATGCATTCCTTGATATAGGGACTGGCCTTGATGGTGTTTTCGATTTCCGTTGGTGAAAGATTCTTGCCGCCGGCGGTGATCATGATGTCTTTCAGACGGTCGACGATCTTTAGCTGGCCATCCCGCCATTCACCCACGTCACCGGTGTGCAGCCAGCCATCCTTCAAAGTTGAAGCCGTGGCCTCGTCGTTCTTGTAATACCCCTTGAACATGCTGG
>NZ_DDOI01000011.1:58184-58380 GCF_002341575.1 Marinobacter sp. UBA2498
GCCTCGTCGTTCTTGTAATATCCCTTGAACATGCTGCCACCGCGCATGATGATCTCGTTGTGCTCCCCAAGCGTTACCTCAACCCCGGACACAGGCACACCCACGGTTCCCAAGCGCACGTCATCAACGGGTTGCGCCGTGGCAACGCCGGTGCTTTCCGTCTGGCCGTATACTTCTACCAGGGGAATGCCGATGG
>NZ_DDOI01000029.1:0-21095 GCF_002341575.1 Marinobacter sp. UBA2498
GATGCCTGCTGTCTTCTCCCTGGTGCAGCGCCAACAACCCGTCCACGGTCGCCTTCAGAGTCTGCCCCGCTTCCTCCAGGAACAGACGCATCTCATCGCTGTCAGCAAAGTCCAGCCCGGCTTCCATACCCCGCAACAGGGGGGCACCACTGATGTGTTTGCTGCTCTGATCTGAAGCCTCCCGGCGATCAGCGCTCTCTGCAATCTCAGACATCCTGTCTTTCTCTCCTTTGCGAACGGGTAGGCCCATCGCTACGTCGCGGTTTTCACGGTACTCATCCGAAACATGCCTTTCTGCGGCGCGCCAGGAGATCTCACTGGCCATCAGCGCGTCAGTATCCGACTTCTGTTCGTCCGGCTGCCCGTGCCAGGGTGCCAATGGGTCATCACTGACCGCCTCCCCGGCTACCGGGGCAAGATTCTGCAGTGGCTCCGGGTTCCCGGTCTGGCTGGTTAAGTCCTCGGCCCGCACCAGCGGCCCTTCATCGACATCAATCAGTTGACCGGCCTGCTCTGCCTCACCGCTCTCAAGCAACGGTTCGCCAACAGCCTCGGCCAACTCCGCACGAAGTTGATAGCGACCAATACTGACGGTATCGCCATGATTCAGTCGTGCCCGACGGCCCCGGCCTACAGGCTGACTTGCGCTATTGATGTAGGTCCGGCCACTGCGATCAATCAGGCAGAAGCCGCCGTCCAGAAAACGGATCTCTGCGTGGCCAGGAACCGCACCCGTTCGCTGGGAGGATAACCGCCAGGTATCACTGGCTGCTGTACCGATAGAGCCGCCGCGAACGCTGAAACAGTGCTCGATGGTTGCCCCACCGCCGGCAACGGTCGGATTGGTGACTGTCAGCTTGAGGCCCGCAGCCTGTTGTTCATCCATGAATGCCTTCCCTGCCGGGTTTACCGGCGAATCTGAATCCGGACCGCCGGTCGGCGCCGAGCCTTTTCCGGGGTCACGAAGGAATTCCAGCCCAGCCGCACATCTTCCCCCAGCTCCATGGGGCGGATGTCTTTCGGACGCATTTGAAGCTCCAGGTCGTAGGCCAGTTGCTCCCGTGTGGCGAACTCCACGAGTTTGACCAGGCGCTGGTGGTCCTGGCCATTGGGCAGGAAATCCGCAAAGCGCTGTCGGCTGAGATTCCGCAACCGGAGCACGAATTTGCCACTGCGATCCCGAATGGCGGATCCCACCAGTGTGTCGCTGCCCAGACAGGCGTTGGCCTGGCCCAGTCGGGTCTGTTGATCATCGGCGATGGCCACCTTGCGCAGGACCCACTGTTCAATACTGACATTGTCCAGATCGAAGCAATGGGCAACGATGCCGCTCACCACCTCCGGCGACCGGCTGCGACCGGCCATCAGGCCGGAATAGGCCAGCATCTTGGACCAGTTAACCGGTGTTGCCTCCCGCAACCGGCTGTCGCCCAGACCTATCAGGGCAAAGATCAGTTCTGAAAAGCCGTCCGAGGCACCGGGTTGAAACCGAACGTAGTAGCGATACTTGCGCCACGCCCGGTGGAACAGCGTGACCAGGCGATGATTGAAAAAATCAAGAAAATGCCGCCGGATGCCCAGATTCTGCCCCGCTTCCCAGGCCAGATCCTCCAGGTAATAGCCCGGCAATGGCGACTGGGAGCCGTGCAACCCCAGAAAGCTGACTTCCATCTGATACGGGGCATGCTCGTGCTCCGGCGACAGCGCCGAAACCACATCGCTGCCGGGAAACCCCAACCCTGCGGAAGCAGAAAACCGGATCCGTTCCTGGCGGGGTTGTTCGTCGCTGTTTCGCTCCAGATCATCCCCGTGATGCCGGTGAATCAGGTCCACCAGCTGGAAAAAACTGTATCGCCGCGCATTGCCCAGAACGGGTTGCAGCTCGGCTACATCAGCGGCTGCTGACCTTGCTGTAACGTCCATGTGTACCGTTCCTGATTATCGGTGTTCACCACTTCCAGTTGGTGAAATGCGTTGATACTGGCGTAAAGAGCAAAGAACTGGCTGAGAACCGTGCCGAACAGGTAAAGATCACCTTCCGATGCAAAGGCCTGCTGGTCCAGTTTCAGTACCGAGCGGATCCCGCGCACCGGCAGGCCCTTGACCATCCGGTCAACCGGGGATGTCTCGATACCGGTAATACCGGCCAGACGCTTCTGGGACACCCGCTCCGCCTGACGGTCCACCAGGGCCCGGAAATCATAGACCCGCAGCACCGTGCGCAGGGCATCCACGTCCAGCATGGACAGGTAATTGAGTGACAGATTCGAGATCAGCGTCCACAACAGGCTGCCATCCAGGGTTGGCCGCAGGGTCGCGGTGGGCCGGGTAATGTTGCTGAAGGTGGCAAACGCCGGCGTGCTCTCGGTCGCCATGCAGATTTCGCCTACCGCCAGCTGGCTGGGCAAGTGGCGGTTGGTGCAGGTGAGGGTCAGGGAAACCGCTTCCTGCCGACTCAGGCACTCCGACTCGTCGCCCCGGACAAACGACATATAATGATCAAAGCCGTCCCCGCGCACGCTGTCCCGGGCCCGGACTCGATAGTACAGGGCGGTCCGTCCTCGATCCCGTTCCACCTCATGCTGGAAACTCTCAAAGGGCATGTAGATGCGGGGCTCACCGCGCCCGGACCGTCCCTCCAGCCAGCCTTCCACCTGCTCAATGCTGAACACCTCGTAGTGATCCGGCGAGCGGCTGGAAGGCGAAATCCGGTATTCGGTCTGGCGGCCGTTCAGGTCCACCGGCTCACCTTCGTGGGTAAACAGGTTCACCGCCGGGGCACAATAGAGCTGGAAATTGTCCTCCCGCACTTTTGCATCCGGTGGCAATATCCGACTGAAATGGAAACGCAGGCTTATTTCGTCGGCCTGCAGCGCTGGCAGCCGACGCCCGAGTCCGAGAATATCCACAAAACGGAAGGCCTCCGGGAAACTGAGATACTCCTGCAGAATGCGGTAACCGGGGTAGGCGTTCTTGGGATACGGCAACAGGGCCTCTTCGTTGCCAAAACCGACCGGCCGCAAAAGCGAGGCAGGCAGTCGGTAAACAGCGTCACCCACCACCAGATCGATGCGTTCCAGATAGTGGTTCAACCAGAGAAAAAGGGTTTCGGCGATATGACTCTCGCCGCCCAGATAAAAGCGCAGGCTGTCCATGCCCAGTGACGACAGGGGCTGATCGGTGTGCAGTGCCAGGTCCACGGTCACTGAGGACACTTCCCGTGAGTGCTCTGCATGGGCCGCGGCAACGCTCACAGGAAATACATCCACCGCCCGGCATGTGCGGAACCGACACTGGGTCTGGCGATTCGCATCGCCCAGGGGACGGCTCTTGATCTCGGTATGACGCTCTACCCTCTGGCGTTCACTGATTGCATGCAACTGCGGATCAAAGCGCATGATCGTGCAACTGGGTACCGGCCGCAGATAATTCGGCCACAACATGTTCAGCAGCGAGTGGGTAATCTCCGGGAACTCGTCCTCGACCTTTTCCCGGAGCTTTCCGGTCAGGAAAGCAAAACCTTCCAGCAGCCGTTCAACATCTGGATCGGTGCTCTGCTCGGACAGAAACCGTGTCAACTGCGGATGGGCATCCGCGAATTCCCGGCCCTGAAGCCTGAGAAAACTCAACTCGTCCCTGTAGAACCGATTTAACTTCATACAACTACCGCATCCTTGGGAGTATGAGACGGTCGGTACACTTTTCTTCCGGGAAAAAACAACTCGCTGCGCTCAGACATTTTTTCCCTGCAGAAAAGCATCCCCACCGTCTCTCGCTATCCTTGGTGTTTGCTTATCCGTTTCGTTACACCACCTGGTAGTAACGTTTGTCATCCAATACTAAATCTATGGTCGTTTTGTCGTCATTTGCGCCGACATTCAGGTACACGGTCACCTGAAACCGCAACTGCAGCGGATCGGGTCCCTGGGGCAGATTAACCACATCCACCCGCTTCACCCTGGGTTCGAACTTCTCGATGCACTGCCGGATCGCGCCACGGATCTGGACGCTCAGATCGTGGGTGCCGAGCGTGGCGTCGTTGAAGTCCAGCAGGCCCAGATCCGGCACGCTGGCGCTGTTGCCCGGGTGGGCGTTCAGCAGCCGAACCAGATGGCGCTTGATGGATTCAACAACGTGGGTGACTTCTCCCATACTCTGGCCGGCCGGTTCGGCAGCCTGCTCCAGTCTCTCGAACAGGCTGCCGCTGCCGGCCTGCGATCCGTCGCTGGCCGGGTGCTGGAACACGGATTAATCCTTGTCCAGCCGGCCAACCAGTGACAGTTCGAAGTTGGCACCCATGTACTTGAAGTGGGGCCGAACCGCCAGGGACACCTGGTACCAGCCCGGATCGCCTTCCACGTCAGAAACGGTGACCTGTGCCGCGCGCAGGGGGCGACGGCTGCGGACTTCGGCGGGGGGGTTTTCCTGGTCGGCCACGTACTGGCGAATCCAGGTGTTCAGCTCCCGCTCCAGGTCCTGGCGCTCTTTCCATGAGCCGATCTGTTCCCGCTGCAGGACCTTGATGTAGTGGGCCAGGCGGTTAACGATCATCATGTAAGGCAGCTGGGTACCCAGCTTGTAGTTGGTTTCCGCTTCCTTGCCTTCCTTGGTGTTGGGGAACTGCTTGGGTTTCTGCACCGAGTTGGCGGAGAAGAAGGCCGCGTTATCGCTGCCCTTGCGCATGGTCAGGGCAATGAAGCCTTCGTCGGCCATTTCGTATTCGCGACGATCGGTAATCAGCACTTCGGTCGGGATCTTGGCTTCCAGTTGACCGAAGGATTCGAACAGGTGCACCGGCAGGTCCTCGACTGCGCCACCGCTTTGGGGACCGATGATGTTCGGGCACCAGCGGTACTTGGCGAAGCTTTCGGTAAGGCGGGTGGCCAGCAGATAGGCCGTGTTGCCCCAAAGGTAATGCTCGTGGTCCGCCGATACGTCTTCCTTGTAGTTGAAGCTGCGCACCGGGTTTTCGGTAGGATCGTAAGGCACCCTCAGCAAGAAGCGGGGTGAAGTGAGGCCCAGATAACGGGCGTCTTCGGATTCACGCAGGGAGCGCCATTTGGCGTATTTCGGGCCTTCGAAAACGGCCTTCAGTTCCTTGATGGCGGGTAGTTCCTGGTAGCTGTCAACGCCAAAGAACGAAGGTGCCACTGAGGACAGAAACGGAGCATGGGCCATCGCTCCGACAGACGACACATACTGCAGCAACTTCATGTCGGGTGTGGACGGGGTAAAGGCGTAGTTGCCAACAACCGCGCCGACCGGTTCGCCACCGAACTGGCCATATTCCGTGGAATAGATGTGCTTGTAGAAGCCGGTCTGGGTAACGTCCGGCGCAAATTCGAAGTCTTCCAGCAGCTCGGTCTTGGTGGCGTGGAGGATATCCACCTTGATGTTCTCGCGGAAGTCGGTGCGGTCCACCATCAGCTTCAGGCCGCGCCAGGAAGACTCCAGCTCCTGCAGCTTGGGCGCGTGCAGGATTTCATCCATCTGGGCGCTGATCTTTCGATCCAGCTCAACCACCATCTGGTCCACCAGGGCCTTATTGACCGGCTGGCCTTTTTCATCGCTTTTCAGCAGGTTGGCGATAAATGTTGCCACGCCCTTACGGGCGACATCGTATCCCTCATCCGCCGGTGCCATACGGCTGTTGGCCATGACCTGGTCGAGGAGAGAGCCTTCAGTGACGGATTCGGAGGCAGCAGATTGCTGCACAGCAGTATCAGACATACCACATCCTTTTAGTACGTTTTGAATTCAGTCGGAAATTATGAGCGGGTATTCCCTTACTCGTTGCTGTCTGTGGCCAGTTCCAGTTCGGCCAGCAGCTTGTCCCGGGCGTCGTCGTTGTCCAGCAGTTCCTGGAGCTTGGAGCGGAACGACGGCACGTTACCCAGAGGGCCTTTCAGGGCCACCAGGGCTTCCCGCAGTTCAATCAGCTTGTTCAGCTCCGGAACCTGACGGGCAACGCTGTCGGGGGAGAAATCATCAAGGGTCTGGAATTCCAGGTTTACCGGCAGTTCGTCGGCTTCCTCATCCAGCTTGTTGGTCACGGTGGTGGAAAGGGTCAGGCCGGCTTCCTTCATGACCGAACGGAAGTTGTTCTTGTCGACGGAAATGGCCTTGCGATCTTCGATGGGGGTTTCTTCGGCGTGTCCCTTGAAATCACCAACCACGAACATCTTCAGCGGCAACTCGGTTTCTGCCTGCTGATCTCCGGTGGCGGGGACGTACTTGATATTGATGCGCTCTTTAGGCGCGACGGAACCGTCTTTTGAAGACATGCGCTTGCTCCCTGTGCAAATCATTTGCAATTGTTCAATCCCTTGTACGCACCCTCCTGGCGCGCAACGATCAAAACTCTACACAGATCACTTGCCAGGCTCAAGCAAAAACTGGCCAACTTTGTTCGCGAATGTGCGGCCGGGCAAGCTTTTGCCAGAATACGCGGGATCTCCAATCTGTCATCACTCATACGAAAATTCAGTCAATGACGGCATTGTTGGCTGTGGCTATACTCGCCCAACGAGCAGGATCAACACGAAACCATAAGGAGATCAACATGAGTGACCTGAAAACCCGCTTCGACGAAGCCGTGAATTACATCCAGACTGCCGAGGGCGACTTCAAACCGTCCAACGAGATGAAACTGGAGTTCTATGCGCTCTATAAGCAGGCCACCGAGGGAGATGTGTCCGGCAAGCGCCCGGGCATGATGGATTTTGTCGGCCGCGCCAAGTTTGATGCCTGGGAAAAGGCTAAGGGCATGTCCAGCGATGAGGCCATGCAGAAGTACATAGACAAGCTTGAAGCCCTGAAATAACTGGTGTTCCAGCCCAGACTCTGGTCGAAAAATGACCAGAGTCAATCTTCCTGAATAAAGCTTTGCGCTCGTAAATGAGCTGTCATAAGATGCGCGCAAAATAACAATACCAATTCACCAGGAAGAGTTATTTATGGACATCACGGAAGCGCTGGAACAGTCCCAGCCAGGCTTGGTGGCACGGGTCAAGGACGCCATCCACGAACAAAAGCTCAATCAACGCTCTGAGCAAACCTACCTGCACTGGATCACACGGTTCGTGCTGTTTAGCGACATGAAAGATCCGGATGCGCTGGCCAATGAAGACCGCCGGCTGTTTCTGGAATACCTGAACGATCGCATGCGGGTATCCCGGGCGCGTTTCAATCAGGCCAGTCAGGCCCTGGCATTTTTCTATGAAGATGTACTTGGTAAAACGCCCGCCGGAGACAACGGCTGCGCCGCAGCCTGATAGCCTGTCTCAACGCTCATTCATATTGATGTTAAGCGCATCGTAAGTGCGGTTCTCGGGTGGGCGGATCACGTAGTTGTTGCTGTGGGTCTGCCCGGGAATGGATTTCGGATTGCTGAACCGGAACTCCACCGGAATCTGTGATCGGCCGAGGTCCGTGCGGTTATCTCCGGGTCGAAGCCCGAGGGGATCCAGGTAGAAGTCGTCTTCAACCCGGGGTTTGAGCGGTACACCCGCAGCCGGTGCCGCAAGGCCACCCTCGATAACGGTATTGGCCAGCGTCTCTTCCTCCATGGAATTCAGCTGGATGGTGTGGATGGTTGAGCGTTCTTCGTACTGGAAAGCACTGTCCTGCGCATCGCTCTGCGCAAAGGCCGCACCGGCAGAAAATGCCGCAGCCAAGACAAGCACCGTGATTACCCTGCTCTGAACGTTCCCCGCTTCTCCACGCATACCCATGGCATTTACCCCGGCAGACGATCCTGTCTGCGACCAGTTGTGACAAATTTTGATCAGTTTATCGACAAATCACACAACCTGCCCGGGCACTCGCCAATTTTGTGACATCATTCACTTGTCGTCGGATGGCGCCTCGTAGCGAATTCCTACGACAAAGACCGACTTCCAACCTTCCGGCGTGCGAACGCTCACTTCGTCGTCAAGGCGTTTGCCGATCAGGGCCCGGGCGAGCGGTGAGTTGATGCTGAGATAGCCTTTGTTCAAATCAAACTCGTCGGCGCCGACCAGGCGATAGGTCTGTTCGTCACCCTCTTCGTCTTCCACTGTTACCCAGGCACCAAAAAACACTTTGTCCCGGTCATCCGGCAATCGGTCCACAACGGTCAGCTCTTCCAGGCGCTTGCCCAGAAAGCGCACCCGACGGTCGATTTCCCGCAGCTGCTTCTTGCCGTAGATGTACTCGGCGTTCTCGGATCGATCACCAAGAGCGGCAGCTTCCCGCACGGCCTGAGTCACTTCCGGGCGCTTTACCTTCCAGAGATACTGCAGTTCATCACGCAAGGCCCGCTCGCCTTCCGGAGTGATGTATCTGGGGCGTGGGCCGCCATTACCGGGAACCTGGGTCATTGGTCTCGCAACGTCCTCTGCCAGTTGGGAATCAGAAATTGGAAGGGCATAAAAAAACCCCGTAAAAACGGGGTAAGGCTAGCGCTGTGCTGGAGGGAGAAGCAAGCAACAAATCTGCAGGCTTCCAAAGCTACAGTTTCAATTATGCACAGCATGGATTACACCGGCGTGGCCGAGGAATTACGTTTTCGTCAGGGAAACTACGAACGCCGGCCCCGGGAATTAGGTTGCAGACTCTAGGTTCGGAGCATAGCGTAGCGCTTATATTCTTTTCGAACGTTTCCATTCTCGGAGAAAACAAAATGAATACACAGAAGCTGCTGAACATGGCACTTAATGGCGTGGATGCTATTGGTTACCGGCTCGACCAGTACGGAATTACTGGCAAGGTCAATCGGCACAACATTGCGGCTTTTCTCGCGGCCGAGCAGAAGCATCTGGAAGGTGAGTGGGACAGCATTCAGGTGCGTGTAAACCGTCGCCGCTCTCAGGTGGAAAAGATTACCCACGAGATCGAGTCCCGCAGGGATGCGCTGATTGGCCCCGTGATGTCACGCATTAACCGTTTCCGCGCCAGTCAGTAAGTATTTACGCCGGTGGATCAAGAGGCGGTTCGGGTTTCCCCGGCCGCTGGATCCGTCGGCTGCTCGGCCTGGGCCGCGCGAATGCGTTTGCGGGCTTCGGTGTAGGCGGGAATCTTCACCGCCACGGTAAGCCCCGGCGGTTCTTCCCCGGGATGGGTATCACTGAGGACAATCTGGCCCTGGTGAATCTCTGCAACAGCGCTCACAAGGCTCAGGCCCAGACCATTACCCGGTAAAGAACGGCTCTTGCCTACCCGGTAAAACCGCTGGAAGACCTGGTCTTTCTCGGCATCGGGAATACCGATTCCACTGTCCCGGACTTCAAACACCGCATCGGCACCCTCGCGCCGAACAGATACGCCTATAACGCCATGCTCCGGCGTATATTTGATAGCGTTATCAATCAGGTTGCTGACCATCTGGAACAGAAGGTCGCGGTCGCCCTCGATCATCACTCCGCTTTCCAGGCCCTGCTCGAACGACTGGTCCTTATCCTCAGCCAAGGCCTCATAGAGCTCACAGGCATCGGTGACCAACTCATCCAGCGGCACAGGTTTCATGTCGGCGGTATTACCACGGGTTTCCAGGCGGGCGATGCGCAACAATGCGTTGAAGGTGGCCAGCAGCTGATCGGCCTCCGCCACGGCGCGGCCGGCCTGCTCCCTCGCCTCGTCGTTATCCACCGACATCAGCGTGTTTTCAAGCTGGTTGCGGAGTCGGGTCAGGGGCGTGCGCAAATCGTGGGCAATACTGTCGGAAACGTGCCGGATGCCCTCCATCAGATACACAATCCGGTCCAGCATCTGATTGAGGTTTTCCGCCAGCTGGTCGAAATCATCGTCGGTGCCACGGGTTGGTATCCGCAGGGAAAGGTGGCCGTTCATGATCCGACGTGATGTGTTGTTGATAACCTCGATACGCCGGGTCGTACTGCGGCTCATCAGGAAGCCACCAAGCAGCGCAAGGGCAAGGGTGATCCCCATACCCCAGTTGATGGCGGTTTCAATTACCCGCTTGAGGTTAGTGAGTTCGTCGACATCCCGCCCGACCAGCAGGCGCAAGCCACCCTGAACCTCAAAGATCCGGGCACGGGCGAGGCGTTCGGGCCCGGTCCAGCCGACGGATTCGTTCAGGGTGAAGTTGATCCAGCCGCTCTCTGAACGGCTGCCTTCCGGCCAGGTCTCTATGTTGCCGGCCAGCTTCAGAAAGTCGTCGGTGGTCAGCAGATAGATGGATTTGGCGTTGGGGTCGCGGGCAACACGTTCACGGATGATGGTGATGAGGCCATTCACGCCACGGCCACGATACTGCTCCGCCAGACCGGCGATTTCCGCTTCAATGGTTTCGTCGGTCTGGGCGGTCATGAAGCCCGCCGTACGCCAGTAGATAAAGGCCAGTAACAGAAATACCGAGGTGGCGAACACCACCATGTACAGCAGGGCTAGCTGGAAGGACGAGGTCCTGAGCTGGCTAAGCAGTTTCACGTAACATGTACCCTGCACCCCGGATGGTCTGCAGTAAGGGTGTATCGAATTCCTTATCGATCTTGGCTCGCAGCCGGCTGATGTGTACGTCGATAACGTTGGTCTGAGGATCGAAATGGTAATCCCAGACTTTCTCCAGCAACATGGTCCGGGTGACCACCTGGCCGGCATTACGCATCAGGTACTCCAGCAGACGGAACTCCCGCGGCTGGACATCAATATTCTGGCCGGCCCGCTTTACCGTGCGTGCAAGCAGATCCATTTCGAGATCGGCGACCCGCAGTACGGTCTCGGTTTCCGCCGACTGCCGATTTCTGCGCACCAGGGATTCGATACGGGCCAACAATTCGGTGAATGAAAACGGCTTGGTGAGGTAGTCATCGCCGCCGCCACGCAAACCTTCCACGCGGTCGTCCACATCACCCAGGGCGCTGAGAATCAGAACCGGCACCTGGTTTCCGGTCGCACGCACGGTTTTGATAATGGACAGACCGTCCATTCCCGGCAGCATGCGATCTACAATCATGATGTCGTAATCCTCGCTGGCCGCCATCATCATGCCTTCCTTGCCATCGGCTGCATGGTCGACCACGAAGTCGGATTCCTTCAGCCCTTTGACAAGATAATTTGCAACGTCCTGATCGTCTTCGATTACCAGCGCTTTCACCGGCTCTCCTCCCGATAGCGGATTACAGTAACGACAAGGGTACGAAGAAGTTGGCAACCCGGCCAGTTACGATCTTGTAAGAGGGTGTCGCCAATGGCGACGGTCAGGCTTTCCCCGGAAACCAGCCTAGACTGTCACCGGTTGCCCCGGTAGGCCGGTATTCCGCGCTTACCCAGCCGTCATATCCCATGGCATCGATGGCCGCAAAAACATTCGAAAAGTTAATCTCCCCCGTGCCGGGTTCATGTCGCCCCGGGTTGTCCGCAAACTGAATGTGGCCGATCCAGGGCAAAAGACACTCCATGGAGCGCACCAGATCCCCTTCCATGATTTGCATATGGTAAAGGTCGTACTGCAGGCGCACGTTGTCCGCGTCGATTTCCTCGATCAGTGCGAGCACCTTGCCGGAGGTATCCAGTACGAAGCCTGGCATATCCACGCGCGAGTTAATGGCTTCCAGGCACAGGGTGATACCCTCGTCAGCCAGCCTGCCCGCTGCCCAGGCGACATTACTCACCAACGTCTGCCAGGCAATGTCATCGGAAACGTTCGCCGGCTTCAGCCCCGCAAGGCAGTTCAGCTGCCGGCAGCCAAGGGCTTTGGCATAGTCGATCGCCTGATCCACGCCGGCCTGGAACTCCTCAACCCGGTCCGGCAGGCAGGCGATGCCCCGTTCACCGGCGTCCCAGTTACCGGGCGGCAGATTGAACAGCACCTGAGTCAGCTGATTATCGCTCAGCATCTGGCCGAGTCGCTCTTTGGGGTAGGCATAGGGGAACAGGTATTCCACGCCCTCAAAACCCGCGGCCCGGGCCATGGCAAAGCGCTCGGGAAAGTCCACTTCCGTGAACAGCATGGACAGATTGGCAGCAAAACGGGGCATGGCGTGTTTACTCCTTCGGTCCGCGGCCAAGGGAGCCAAGCAGGGCACCGTTCAGATGCTCCAGCTCCAGCAACAGGCCACTGTGGTCGACATCACTGTGGCCATTGGCCACCAGCGACAGGTATTCATTGTGCGTCTGTTGAGCCAGGGGCAGGGTCAACCCTTCCGCACGGGCCTCATCCAGAATCATCCGCATGTCCTTTAGCTGGATCCGAGCCGGCGCGCCGGGTGCAAATTCCCGGTCGATCATCCGCTGGCCATGGAGCTCCAGAATCCGGCTACCGGCAAACCCGCCCAGCAACGCTTCCCGCACAGCGGCAGGATCGGCACCGCCTTTCGCCGCCAGCAAAAGCGCCTCGGACACAGCACCAATGGTGATACCAACAATAGCCTGATTGGCCAGCTTCGCCAGTTGCCCCGCGCCAACAGGACCAATCCGCGTGCACTTGCCGAGCGCCTCGAACACCGGCCGGGCGCGATCCACATCCGCTTCCGAGCCACCCGCCATGATACTCAGGCGGGCTTCAGCCGCGCCCACAGTCCCCCCGGACACCGGCGCATCCACATACCCAGCGCCCTGCTCTGCAACCAACTCGCCATGCCGCCGGGCCACGGAAGGTTGAATTGAGCTCATATCAATCACCAGCGCGCCCGGCTTCAGGGCATCAATCGCGCCTTGGGCGACCAGCACCTGCTCCACCACATTGCTGTTCTCCAGCATGGTGATCACCACATCGGCATTGGCAACCGCCTCCGCCGGGGATTTGGCAATGGTTGCTTCAGAAGCAAAGGGCTCGCACTTGCTGGCCGTTCTGTTCCAAAGGGTCATCGGAAAGCCCGCGTTCAGGAGGTTACGGGTCATGGGCGCGCCCATCAGGCCGATGCCAAGAAATGCGATATTAGGGAGCTTATCAGTCATTTTTCAGGCCTTTGCACAAAGGTTCGAGAAGGGATTGGGTGGGCCTTTCCAAAACCGTGCGGAGCCATGGATGGCGGAGCCGAGCGTACATGGACGTATTCACAGCGTGTTTTGGAAAGGCCCACCCAATCGCTTCTGCCCCCAAGGTAAAGTTTCCGATTATACAAACAAAAACGCCACCAACCGGAACCGGTGGTGGCGTTTTTTACGACTCAGGTACTCAGTGGCTAGCCAATAACTCAGGCCACCTCTGACATCTGCATGCGAATCTTCTTCATCGCATTCTTCTCTAGCTGCCGTATACGCTCGGCCGAGACGCCGTACCTGTCGGCCAGCTCGTGCAGGGTCGACTTGCTTTCAGACAACCAGCGCTCCCGGAGAATATCCTGGCTGCGCTCATCCAATTGCCCCAGAGCCTGCATCAGCCGGCCATTGGAATCGTCCGACCAATCCGCGTTCTCAAGCTGGGTCGCCGGGTTGCTGCGAGCGTCTTCCAGATAGTACGCAGGCGCCTGATAGGCGTTGTCGTCATCGTCGTCCTGAGGACCGTCAAAGGCGGTATCCTGAGACGCCAGCCGGCCTTCCATTTCGCGGACAACCCTGGGCTCGACACCCAGATCCTCGGCAACAGCGTTCAGCTCATCATGGCTGAGCCACGCAAGCTTCTTCTTCTGGCTGCGAAGGTTAAAGAACAGCTTACGCTGGGCCTTGGTGGTGGCCACTTTAACAATCCGCCAGTTACGCAGGATAAACTCGTGAATCTCTGCCTTGATCCAGTGCACCGCAAAAGACACCAGCCGCACACCGTACTCAGGATTGAAGCGCTTGACCGCCTTCATCAGGCCAACGTTGCCTTCCTGGATCAAATCCGCCTGAGCGAGGCCATAGCCGGAATAGCTCCGGGCAATGTGAATCACAAAGCGCAGGTGGGACATAACCAGCTGACGAGCGGCTTCCACATCGCCCTCGTAATGGAGCCGTTCAGCCAGCTCCCGCTCTTCGTCAACTGTGAGCACCGGGATGCGGCTCGCAGCCTGAATATAAGACTCGAGATTCTGACCCGGAACCAGTCTGTCAACCAGTTGTAAACTCGTACCCATGCTCTAACCTCCGAACCCAACGGCCCTAAATATATCAATTACCCTTTAGACCGCCAAGAACCCTGAAAGTTCCCGAAATTCCCAGTAAAACGTTATAAAACAACTATCTGGGAAATTCACCGTGGCTTTACTATCTAACAACTTACGCCAATAGAAGCTGTCTCTTCAATACGGTTTTCCCGTTATTCGGATCATGCTCCTCCGGCAATATCACCCGGCTCCATGTCATCCAGATGACGCTTCACGGCCACCCAAGCGCCTAGCCAGCCTAGCAGCATCGAAACAATTATCAACGCCAGGGCGCCATCAATGTGCAGCCCATCCAGGGAAAAGTCGCTCCTGTACAGGCCTGCCAGCCGCTCTATGGGCCCGCTGAGCCACCAAAGTGACAATTGCAGTAATATCAGGGCAACAATCCCACCACCGAGCCCGAACCAGGCGCCGGTGTACAGAAAGGGCCTGCGAACGAAGCTGTCTGTTCCGCCCACCAGCTTCGCAACCAGAATCTCGTCCCGACGGCTCTCGATTGAAAGCCGTACGGTATTGCCGATCACCAGCACAACCGCCGCCGCAAGCAGGATCGCCAACGCCCAGACAGCACGGGCAAGAAGATCCGTCATGGCGTTCAGCCGCTGCAACCAGCCCAGGTCTACCTGAACCCGCTCTATGCCTTCCATGCCCTCGATAAACCGCACCAACCCCTCAACACCCTCAGTGGACCGGGCGCCCTCTTCCGGGGTAATCAGCAGGGTATGTGGCAGCGGATTATCCTCGAGATAATCCAGAGCATCTTCCAGGCCCGATGAAGCGCGGAACTCCGCAAGCGCCTGGTCGCGATCCACCAGCTCAACACTTGCCACCCGGCCGTCTCCGGAAATTTCGTTACCCAGCACTCGGGCTCGTTCGAGAGGCACATCCAACTGGATATAGGCCGTCACCCGGGCGCTGCTCTCCCAGCCTGCGCTGACTCCCTGAAGACTGGTCAGCAGCAACAGCAATGCCACTGGCAACGCCAGGGCAACCCCCATGACCGTCCACGTCATCAGACTCGCCACCGGTGTATGCAAAAGGCGGTTGGCACTGTCCCTGGCGACCTTGCGGTGATGGATGAAATAACTTTCTGCCTGCTCACGCCAGGGCGCGCGAGCCTGGTTGGCGCCGCGGGTAGGCTGTGCTTTCTTGCGGGGATCAGCGGCCATGGACACCGCCCCCGAGAACTGGCGCGCCGCCGGCCACCAGACGGCCATGATCCAGTTTCAGCGTTCGACGCCCCATCTCGTTGATCAGGGCGATGTCGTGGGTTGCGATCAACACGGTCACACCCACTTGGCTGAACTGCCCGAACAGATTCATAATGTCCGCAGACAGAGCCGGGTCCAGGTTACCCGTGGGCTCATCCGCCAGCAGCACCGGGGGTTTGTTCACCACCGCCCGGGCAATACCCACGCGCTGCTGCTCCCCGCCAGAGAGCTGCATCGGGTTCATTTTTTCCTTCTGCAGCAAACCCACCTTGTCCAGGGCCGCGCGCACGCGGCGACCCGTATCTCTGGGGGAGGCGCCCATGACTTCCAGTGGCATGGCGACGTTGTCGAACACAGTGCGGTCAAACAACAGTTGGTGGTTCTGGAAGACCACGCCAATGTGGCGACGAATGTAGGGAATCTGGCGTCGGGGCAAACGGTTCAGAACCTGCCCCCCAACCACCACTTCACCGGCACTGGGGCGCTCCATCACCATAATCAGCTTCAGGAGGGTACTCTTGCCGGCGCCGGAATGGCCGGTCAGGAACGCCAGCTCGCCACGCTCCAGGCCAAAGTTGACCTGTCGCAGAGCGGTGTGATCACTGTCGTAACGCTTGGTGACCTGGCGAAACTCAATCATGGGCGGCTTCCGCGCGGCTGGATTCCGGGCTATTCGTCAAACAGGGCGTCCACAAAGGTTTCGGCATCAAAACTGCGCAGGTCGTCCACCTGCTCGCCAACACCAATAAACCGGATGGGCAACTGCAACTGACGGGCGATGGCAAACACGATACCGCCTTTGGCCGTGCCGTCCAGTTTCGTTAACGTAATGCCACTAACGCCGACGGCCTGCTGGAACACCTGCGCCTGGCTCAGGGCGTTCTGGCCGGTGCCTGCATCCAGCACCAGCATGACCTCGTGGGGTGCGGATTCGTCCAGCTTCTTCATAACCCGGACCACCTTTTCCAGCTCCTGCATCAGGTTGTCCTTGTTCTGCAGGCGGCCGGCAGTATCGGCAATCACCACATCAACACCACGGGACTTGGCCGACTGGATGGCATCGAAAATCACCGAGGCACTGTCAGCGCCGGTGTGTTGCGCCACCACCGGAACCTTGTTGCGCTCGCCCCAGACCTGCAGCTGCTCAACCGCAGCGGCACGGAAGGTATCGCCGGCGGCCAGCATGACCGATTTTCCTTCGTTCTGGAATTTCTTGGTGAGCTTGCCGATGGTGGTGGTCTTGCCCACCCCATTTACGCCCACCATGAGAATCACGTAAGGCGTCTTGCCGGAGTCGATCTGCAGTGGCTTGGTGACATCCTTCAGCAGACCGTGCAGTTCATCCCTCAGAGCCTTACGCAGGGCCTCGCCGTCTTTGAGCTGATTGCGCTCAAGTTTGTCGGTGAGTGAGTCGATGATTTCAGAAGTGGCGGTTACGCCAACGTCTGCCATCAGCAGCGTGGTCTCGATTTCCTCCAGCAGTTCCTCATCGATTTTCTTGCCAAGCGAGAACATGTCGGACAAGCCACCGGTCAGGCTTGCCCGGGTTTTGCCCAACCCCTTTTTGATGCGCTCGAAAACGCTGACCTGCGGCTCCGGTTCCGGTGCTTTCTGCGGTTCTTCCGCGGGCTCGGGCTCTGGCGTCGGTTCCGGCTCAGCCACCGGCTCTGGTTGTGGCTCTGCGGCGGCAGGCGCTTCAATCTCGCCCTCTTCCGGCTCTGGTGCCGGCCCTTTGGAAACCTCGGGCTTGCGCTGCGGCACCGGCTTGGGGCGTGGTGCCCGGCTACGGTTGCCGGCGATATCCAGGACAAATACGAGCACAAGAAGGGCCAGGAGGCCGATTGAAATCCACTCTGCCGTCATAAAAATCAATCCATCAGTCTGAATGGGCGGGACAAAGAAAGCCGGTATTCTAGCAGACTGTCCCGGTGAAGTGAGGGTCGCTCCGATTATCGCGACCGTAAACGTTTCCGGTAAGATGCAGGCACATATCCTGAACCGAATATTTCCGTGGAGCGGCGGCTATGGCGCGCAGACAATCCGCAAGCAGGTCTCACCAGACGAGATCCCCAGCTGGTCGCGAGGCGGCTCCGGCTGGCAAAAGCAGCGGCACCGGTGAGCTGCGAATCATTGGCGGCGACTGGCGCAGCCGGAAACTGCGCTTTCCGGACGCCGGTGGCGTTCGACCCACCCCCGCGCGCACCCGGGAAACCCTGTTCAACTGGCTTGCCTTCCACCTTGCGGGCAGTGACTGCCTCGATTTGTTCGCCGGCTCCGGCGCCCTCGGGCTCGAGGCTCTTTCCCGGGGTGCCGGACGGGCCACCCTCGTGGACCACACGCCAGCCCTGGCCAGAGCACTGCGGGACAACCTCCGGTTGTTGAAATCCGACAACGGCGAAGTGGTGTGTTCGGACGTCGAAAGCTATCTGGCCCAGAGAAACCGGCCGCCATTCGATATCGTGTTCATGGATCCGCCGTTTCGCCAGGGCTGGCTCGAAAAGCTGTTTCCGTTGCTGGAACAACAGGCGTGGATCAAACCCGGCGGCTGGGTTTACGTGGAACACGAGAGCGAGCTACCAACGCCTTCTGTGCCCGTTTCCTGGCAGCTGCACCGGCAAAAAAGTGCGGGACAGGTCACCTACTCCCTGTTCCGGGTTGTTTCCGGGCCAGAATAAAAAAGGGCCAGATGAACGCTTTCATCTGGCCCCGGATTCCCCGCCGAAGCAGGTTTACGTCGATTCTCTACCCGGCATCAGGCTGAGGGGCGCAGCGAGTAGGCCCGGAGGTGCTCGGCGAACTCTTCCAGATAGCGGATACCGCTGGCTTCCGCCTCACGGCACCACTCCATCAGCGCGTTCAGCTTGTCCTGGGGTTTGAGCCCACGCTGGCGCCAGAGCGCCTGCAGCTCGTGGCTCTTCTCATAGATCTGGCGCAGCACCGCATTGCGCTCCAGCACAGACTCGAGGGTTTCCTTCTCCTTCGGCTGAATCAGCGTGATCTCACGGGAGAGCAGTTGCTTGAGCTTCCGGTAACGGGGACGGATCTCATCGTCCATCAGCGACTTCTGCTGGCGCAGGACCGGCTCCATGACACGTTTACGGTACTGGCGCATGATATCGAACCGGTTGTTGGCGATGGCCTGAACCGTTTCCACATCCACCTCCAGTTTACCTGGCACATGGTGGGCAATCGGTCTATAACCCTTGGGCTTGGCCAGTCCGAACAACTGGAACAGGCGGATGTAGCCCCAGCCGATATCCACCTCGAACCAGCGGCGAGACAGCTTGGAGGAGTTGGGATAGGTATGGTGGTTGTTGTGCAACTCTTCACCGCCAATCAGAAAACCCAGTGGGCTGATATTGCGGGCGTTATCGGCACATTCGTAGTTCCGGTAACCCATCCAGTGGCCGATACCGTTGACCACTCCGGCAGCCCAGACTGGAATCCACATCATCTGCACAGCCCAGATCCAGATACCGTGAACGCCAAACAGGGCCAGGTTGATTACCGCCATCAACGCGATGCCGAGCATCTTGTAGCGGCTGTACACGTTCCGCTCTACCCAGTCTTCCGGGGTGCGCTGACCATAGCGCTCGAGGGTTTCGGGCGTCGCCGACTCGGCATAGAGCTCGGCGCCCTGGAACAGCACCTTGCGAATACCCAAGACGACCGGGCTGTGGGGATCTTCCTCGGTTTCGCACTTGGCGTGGTGTTTACGATGGATGGCGGTCCATTCCTTGGTGTTCTGCGCAGTGGTTAACCAGAGCCAGAACCGGAAGAAGTGTTTCAGGGCCGGATGCAGGTCCAGCGAGTTATGCGCCGAATGGCGATGCAGGTAGAGCGTTACACTGACAATCGTGACGTGTGTCATTCCGAGGGTGACCAGAATGAGCTGCATCACCGACAGGTCAAGAAGACCATTAAACCACATAGCAAATCCTCAAAATCAATATCTTTGGCGCGAGGCCAACCTTCACACTTTAGCGTACAGCTGTAAGCCACAACAACAGCATTTGGATGCAAAATTGTTACTGATTACACTTAGTCGTTTTCCACCGGAGATTCCCGCCCGTGCCTGAACTGCCCGAAGTAGAAACGACCCGACGGGGTATAGCACCCCACTGCGAAGGCGAGACAATAACCCGAGTGACAGTCCGCAACGGCAGTCTGCGCTGGCCTGTTCCGGCCGATCTGGGCGAGAAACTGGAAGGTCAGGTGATTAAAAGTGTAGACCGCCGGGCCAAGTATTTGTTCCTGAACATGGACCGGGGCACGGTGATTGTTCACCTTGGCATGTCCGGCAGCCTGCGCATCATCACTGACAATACCCCTCCCCTGACCCATGATCATATCGACGTGGCATTACAGTCTGGCGTCATCCTTCGATTCAACGACCCACGCCGGTTCGGCTGCTGGCTGTGGGCTGATTCCGCCGAAGAGCACCCGCTGATCACCCACCTGGGTCCGGAACCCCTGGCCCCGGAATTCAATGGCGCGCACCTGTTCCGGCTCTCCCGCGGCAAAAACACACCGGTGAAATCGTTCATCATGGACAATCAGGTGGTCGTGGGTGCCGGTAACATCTATGCCAATGAAGCGCTGTTCAAATCGGGCATTCATCCCCGGCGCAAGGCCGGGAGAATCAGCCTCGACCGCTATCACAGGCTGGCCGAAGCCATCCGGGAAACGCTCAGCGCCGCCATTCTGATGGGCGGAACCACCCTTCGGGACTTCGTGAACAGTGATGGCAAGCCCGGCTATTTTGCCCAGTCCCTGCTGGTGTACGGCCGGGGCGGCCAGCCCTGCAAGGAATGCGGGGCACCACTGAAGGAAATCCGGATGAACAATCGCTCAACGGTTTACTGTCCCCGTTGCCAGCGCTGAACGCTTACCAGATCGCACATTCTGCAACGAAAAATCGTTTGAAAATGCGCAAATATGATTCATAGTTAACAGAGGATTAACGCCCACGGTTTACAATAGGATGGTATCCGGTTGATACGATCCGGGTTTGCTTTTCTTTAAAGCACTACCCTTTCAGGGCCACTAAAGCTCAGGAGACAGTAAGATGACCCGCAAGATTTCCCGCACCCTGGTAGCCACTGTGGCGGCCTGCCTGTTGGCATTCTCATCCCTCGGGCACGCTCAGGCCGTGGACGAAACCCCGTCGGCACTGGCGATGACCGGTGATGCGATTTTTGTTCGCCCGGCCTTGCTGGCTACCACCATCGTGGGCAGCGCTGTCTACCTGGTCTCCCTGCCCTTCTCCCTGCTGGGCGGAAACGCTGATGAAGCAGGGGAAGTTCTGGTAATGGGCCCGGCCAAGGCGACCTTCGTGCGCTGCCTGGGCTGCACCCGTACCGGCAAGAAACCCGAGACGGTCCAGACCAGCAACTGATCCGGCTCCATCGGGCACGCCTCCGTACTATCACGGCTTGCCCCGACGAGCGAACTCCGGCAGCCTGAAGCAAATTCTTCAGGCTGTTTTTCTCTATGGTTGACTGGTCCTCGCTTAACACGGTGTTCCTGGATATGGACGGGACACTGCTGGATCTGCATTTCGATAACCACTTCTGGCTCGAGCATCTGCCGGCAAGGTACGCCGAGCACTACGACCTCCACCCCCAGGAAGCGAAAGACCGCCTGATTCCGATGATCATGGCCGAGCGCGGCTCACTGAACTGGTATTGCACCGATTACTGGAGCGAGCGGCTGTCCCTCGACATCACGGGGCTGAAAGCAGAGGTAGGCGACCGGATCGGTTATCGCCCCCACGTCACGGATTTTCTCGATGCCCTCCGACAAGCCGGGCTTCACTCGGTGATTGTCACCAACTGTCACCCCGACCCCCTGGCCC
>NZ_DDOI01000029.1:21149-45228 GCF_002341575.1 Marinobacter sp. UBA2498
CCTGGCCCTGAAGCTAAAACGAACCGGCCTTGATACACGGGTGGATGCCATTGTTTCCAGCCACCAGTTGGGCAAGCCCAAGGAAGATCCCTCGTTCTGGCAGGACCTCCAGCGAGTAACGCCTTACCAGGCCGAAAGCACCCTGATGGTCGACGACAGTTTTCCGGTGCTGGAAAGTGCACTGGCGGCCGGCATTGCCCAATGTCTGGCCGTATTGGCGCCGGACAGCCAGCAGGAAGCCCGGGAACAGCACCCGGAAATACCCTGTATTCATCACTTCGATGAAATTCTCCCCGCGCTTCGCCAGCGGTCGCCCCTGCCATCCGGCCGATGACAGGGTTATAATTGGCCTACTAGCCCATCAGGTGAGGAGACATGACGGCATCAACCGCTGACGACCAACGTGTAAGACTCGATAAATGGCTCTGGGCCGCCCGATTCTACAAGACCCGCTCCCTGGCCAAGGAAGCGATCGAGGGTGGCAAGGTCCACTACAACAGCCAGAGATGCAAACCCGGCAGGCTGGTGGAAGCCGGCGCAAAGCTGACGTTGCGCCTGGGCTGGCAGGAAAAAATCATTATTGTTGATGACATCAGCGACCGGCGCCGTGGTGCACCCGAAGCCCAGAAGCTCTACCACGAAACCGAAGACAGCGTTAAGAAACGCGAGGAAATGGCCTGGCAGCGTAAAACCATGCAGGCAGCGCAGCTTCCTCCGGCCAGACGCCCCTCAAAGAAAGACCGAAGGGACATTCAGCGCTTTCGCGAACAGAACGGCCTCTGAACCCTTTATTACATCCCCGCCCTCAGTCAAACGTGCAACGACCGGCATTCAGCATTCAGGAGACACAACATGGCAGCCCGCGACCAGTTCCAGCGCTTTATCTTTGAACACAGCCAGGTGCGGGGAGCCTGGGTTCAGCTAGCGGACAGCTATCAGGAAATCGGCAGCCAGGCGCCCTACCCGGACACGGTCCGGGAACTCCTCGGAGAAGCACTGGTGGCGAGCATCCTGATGAGCAGCACCCTGAAGTTTGAGGGTACATTGTCGGTACAGGCCCAGGGGGAAGGGCCTCTGCGCACATTAATGGCCGAGTGCAGCCACGACAGACACATCCGCGGCCTGGCCCGCTTTGATGAGCATGCGGTCAGCGAAGACAGCTTCCACGATCTGCTCGGCGAGGGTCGGATGGCTATTACCATCACGCCCAACCGCGGCAACCGTTATCAGGGCGTTGTACCCCGGGATCAGGAGACACTCGCCGGCTGCCTTGAGGAATACTTTGATCGCTCGGAGCAGATTCCCACCAGCCTGTTCCTGTTTGCCGACGAAAACGGCGCCGCCGGCTTGATGCTACAGCGCCTGCCGGGCGCCACAGAGGAGGATGAAGACCTCTGGGACCGGGTAAACCATCTGGCCCGAACCGTGGAAGCCTCCGAATTACTGGAGCTGGACAGCGAAACCCTGCTTCACCGCCTGTTCCATGAGGAGACCGTACGCCTGTTTGACTCCGAACCGGTCGCCTTCCAGTGCAGCTGCTCACGGGAGCGTACCCTCGGTGCCCTGGAAGCCATCGGCCGCGAGGAGTGTTACAGCATCCTCGAGGAAGAGGGCTCTATCGAAATGGACTGCCAGTTCTGTCATGCTCACTATCGCTTCGATAGAAATGATATTGATCATCTTTTCACCGGTCATACGCTACACTAGAAACACGTTCGATTAGCCGGGAACCCGCTGATAGCAAGGCTTCCCGGGCAGTCGTTTTTTACCGGCGTCTCTGGCATAATAGCGCGCCTGAATTGACCCGATTGCTCAGATTTCCGTCAATTTTAGGAAGCGGCCTGAGCAATCACTAAGACATCCCGAGGGCGAGGTCGAAGTGAGCAACACTTATAGTGATCTGAGTACAGCACGACTGGTTGAGGTGGCACTGGCGCGTGAAGAAGGCCAGCTGGCATCCAACGGTTCCCTGGTCGTAAAAACCGGTGAGCGCACGGGCCGGTCTCCCAAGGACCGTTATATTGTCGAGGAGCCCAGCACCTCGGACGATATCCACTGGGGTCCGATCAACCGTCCTTTCGACGCTGAAAAATTCGACGCCCTCTGGGATCGTGTTGAAGCCTACATCGCCGAGAAAGACCAGTTCGTGTCTCACGTTCATGTTGGTTCCGACCCGGAACACTACCTGCCAGTTAAAATGACGACCGAGACCGCCTGGCAGAATCTGTTCGGCCGCAACCTGTTTATCCGTCCGGACAGCTATAACCCGGCCGACAAGCAGGAATGGCAGATCCTGAACGCCGCCAACTTCGAGTGCGATCCCGAGCGCGATGGCACCAACAGCAACGGCTGCGTGATGATCAACTTTGCCAAGCGCAAGGTTCTGCTGGCTGGCATGCACTACGCCGGCGAGATGAAAAAGGCCATGTTCTCCGTGCAGAATTTCCTGCTGCCGGAGAAAGACGTTCTGCCCATGCACTGCTCGGCCAACGTCGGTGAAGACGGCGAAACCTGCCTGTTCTTCGGTCTGTCCGGCACTGGCAAGACTACCCTCTCCGCCGATCCGCACCGCTTCCTCATCGGTGACGACGAGCACGGTTGGGGCCCGGGCACCGTATTCAACATCGAAGGCGGTTGCTACGCGAAGTGCATCGACCTGACCCGGAAAAATGAACCGATCATCTGGGACGCCATCCGTTTCGGTGCCATTGTCGAGAACGTGACCATCGACCCTGAGACCCGTGAGCCGGATTACACCGACGTATCCCTCACCGAAAATTCCCGCTGCGCCTACCCGCTTGAGCACGTTGAAAAGCGCGTGATCGAGAACCGCGCCGGTGAGCCATCTCACATCGTGTTCCTGACCTGCGACATGACCGGCGTCCTGCCGCCCGTGTCCATCCTGAGCCGCGAAGGCGCCGCTTACCACTTCCTGAGTGGCTATACCGCTCTGGTTGGCTCCACCGAGATGGGTTCCTCCTCGAAGCTGAAGTCCACCTTCTCAACCTGCTTCGGTGCGCCCTTCTTCCCCCGTCCGGCCGGCGTTTACGCCGAGCTTCTGATGAAGCGGATGGACGAGTTTGGCAGCAAGGTCTTCCTGGTCAACACCGGCTGGACCGGCGGTCCTTACGGTGAAGGCCAGCGATTCAGCATTCCGACCACCCGTGCCATCATCGCCTCAATCCAGAATGGCGACCTGGACGACGTGGAAACCGAACACCTGCCAACCCTGAACCTGGACGTGCCCAAGCATGTTCCGGGCGTGGACACCGAGCTGCTGAACCCGCGCAACACATGGGTAAGCCCGGACTACTACGATGGCAAGGCCCAGGAACTGATCGCCCAGTTCGTCGAGAACTTCAAGAAGTTCGACGTGGCAGATTCGATCGTCGAGGCCGGTCCGAAGCTGAGCTGAGTCGATTACGGCAAGTAAGGAAAGCGCCCTGCGAAAGCACGGCGCTTTTTTTGTATGATAGCCCAACACACTCTAGGAAATGGCTTCATGAAACAGCGTCTACGCCAGCTTTTTTCGTTTATTCTCAAACCACTGGAATCTGGAAAGGTTGGGCCCAGCTACAAAGATTCGCACCGCACCGTGCTGAATGTGGTGGGCGTCCTGTTCCTCGTTCTGGCGACGGTGTCAACGGCTATGCTCGTTTACACCGGTAAGGCAGGCGCCTTGATTCCCGTGCTTGTTTTCTTCGGTATTGGTGGCGTGTCCTTGGTGGTCGGGACGTTGGGCTCGGATGACGCGGTGTCGAAGATGTGGGGCAACCGCTAGCGGACGCCCCATATCCTGTAATCAGGCGTAGAAAATAAGCGGCACAAAGGCCACCAGAACCAGCGAAATCCCCATGGCAATCAGCGGCATAATGATACGCTCATGGCGCTGATAAAAAGTCCCCGTTTCCTGTTGCGCCGCCAGCACTTCCGCCTCTCCAACCACCTGCCGGGTCAGCAGATGGTTCAGGGCTACCGGCGGGCTCAGGTAGCCGAGTTCAAATGCCACCAGGGTCACCATCCAGAAATGGATCGGATGAATTCCGCTGGAATAGGCAATCGTGGCAACCGTGGCGGTCACCAGGATCACGGCACCGAATGCGTCCATGATCATGCCCAGGATCACCAGGATTACCACCATCAGCAGCATGGCCGACCAGGCACTGTCGAACGACTGCGGGAAAGCCTCCATCAGGTGGGCCCGCTCGATCACACCACCGATGCTGACCGACAGCCCCAGCAACAGCAGCAGCGCGCCAATTTCCGCCGTCGTATCGTTTGTGGCGCCGCGGAGACTTCGCTCCAGGCCCTGATGATTGATCTCTCCCGAGGCTTTTCCTGACCGGTTTTTCAGGCTGACATGCTCGTACACAAGGATTGCCAGCATGATCACCGGCAGCAGCCTTGGCGCCGAGAATTCATCCATGCTCACGTCCAGCGCCAGCCGGTAAAACAGCACCACGGCAGCGATGACCAGAACGTAGGGAATCAGGGGTTTGAGCGCCTGCGTCATGGCCGGGAAGGCTTCAGCAGAGGGCGCCAGGTTGAATTCACTCTGTCGGTTCACACTGAGGGCCACGATCGCGAACATGGTGGCGGTCAGCACGAACACCCAGATGCCCCAGCCAAACAGCTCATCAGTGGTGACTTCCCGGTTCAGGTAAGCAATGACAACCACCAGCAGGCAGGGGCGCAAAACCACGCCCAGGGAACCGGACATAGCGGTCGCCGCCAGGGCCAGATGCCGCCGGGCACCGGCGGCACGCAGCTCACTGTATATCACTGCGCCGGCCGCGATCACGAAAATGCCGGAAGCGCCGGTGTAGGCCGTTGGCACGGCCGCCACCAGAACCGCTACAACCGCCAGCATTTCCGGTGGCATGCGCCAGGGCCGGAAGACATTGAACACCAGGGTGGCCAGGCGGGTCTGCTTGAGCATCATGCCCACCCACACATACAGACCGACATTCAGGAACATGTCGGACAGCTCCATCATCTTTCCGAGATAGATACCAATCCCCGACGCGTGTCCGATCAGCGCAAAATAGGTGCCGGAGATCAGACACATCACGGTATAGAGCGGAACGGCCAGGAAGGCCTTGTTCAGGCTGCCGCCCTCCTCAAGATCATCAGGCACCCGGAACAGCCGGTAGAGGCTGGCCAACGTGAGGCAGGCGAAACCGATAATCCAGAAATTGTGCAGCAACAACTCTTCGGACGAGACCGCCGTGTCTGAACCAAGGCTGGACTGGCGAAAGATTGCGCTCGACCCCAGCAGCATGGCATTGGCGATGGTTTGAAGAGTATGGGAGACCGTGTAATCCAGCCGGGTTTCCATGGCACGCATGGCGATATGATGACGAGTGAGGGTCGCCGTGACCGCGCACAGCATGACAAGGATCACGAGGATGAAACGCTGTGACTCCAGGCCAAAGGCGATCAGGTCAGCAATAAAAAGTTCGATGGCCCGATAGGCTTTCACCCCTGGTGTCAGCTGTTCACTGAGATTTTCGAAATTCTGGTGGGCCTCGCGGCAGTCAGCAACCGCTCGTTCGATGGCAAGCCGGACGTCAGCCGGGTCTTTTTCCTCGGCCCCCAGCAACGCGGCCATCGGGTCATCCGTCTCGGCATCCGCCGCCATTTCTTCAGCAACCGCCGCGTCGATATCCCGAGTCGGGTCGCAGGTGGGCTGAACCGGATCCATCCGCAACTTGTAATAGCCACTCCAGAGCTGTTCACCGCCCCGAAGCATCTGGTTGTGGATGTCGCTGCTCGTGGAGAAAATGACCACTGCAAGCAATAACAGACAGGCGGGCAGCGATGAAAACCACTCCAGCCCGCTACGATGAAAACCGCCCTTCGACATAACTGATTACTCTGGATAGGGAGTGGTTACAGCAGATCGTCCAGATCCATGGTTTCAACGGCTTCCGCCTGGTCATCCCAGAAGCTGCCCAGCTGCCCCATGGGTGTACGGTGCCCGGTGTTCTCAACCCAGAGACGGTCAGAAACCGCGACGATCATATCGGTGGCCATGGCGTCCACGAACCGCCACTGCTCATTGGCCGGCGTAGTCTCGATCGATTCGGCATGATCCCGGATCACCGAACGGACCATGGCTTCGTCTCCCTTGTTCAGGGCCGCGATGGCGTGGAACACGTGGGGCAAACGCACACCCGCAACCTCGCCCTGATCGTCGGCGATGGCCAGCCGTTCAAACGCGTTCTCACCCTCGGGCTGGGCACCCGGAATCATCGCCCACACCGTTGCCCGCAATGCCATGGGCGCACCCCACCATTTTTCATTATCGAGGCAGCTTGTGGCCCGGGCGGCAATGGAGCCAACGTTCGCCGGTACGCCAATGGACGAGGTGGACTGAATCTGGGCATTAAGCGCCTGGAGGCCGGAAAGAAGACCCGCCATGTAGATGAACTCGTCCATGTCGTCATCAAAATCCGGGCATTCGCCATCGGCAGGATTGCCGTAATGGGCATTGTGGTGCTGCCAGGCCTTGTAATAGCGCCGGGCAGCAACGCTATGTGCGCGCTTCTGCTGGATCATGGCATCCTCGGCCTCATTGCCGTTCATGGCATTCAGGGCGGCAAGTGCGGCCAGCTCGTGCTCCCTGGCCTCTTCTTCGGCGCAGCCGCCGGCACTGAGGTAGAGCATCACCGCCAACTGGTCCGGCTCATTGGTAACGCGGCCGAAGGACATCAGCAGTGGCGCAGTCGCCTCGCTCATGGCGCACCCCATGGCCAGATCGTTGCTTTCCATCAGAAAAGGCACCGTGTGATCCCTGGAGAAGCCCTGCATCACATCCCCGGTGGTCTTGTACATCACGTGATTCACCGCGCTGCAGCCGCCAAGGACCAAACTGGCCGTGAAAGCCGCCACAAGGTTACGCACTCGACGCGCGGAAAACGGCGACTTGCGGGAGGGATTCCGGAAATGGGTCATACCTTCTTCACCTTTTGCGTTTTTTGTTCTGATGCAGCCCTGCTGCAATCGCACGGCCCGGACTCTGGCGGAGAAACCGGTTTGTTACAGTCTGTAACCAGGCACGCATTGTGGCGCAGGAGGCCCCGTTTTTATGCGACCGATGCCGCAAATGACGCCAATTTACACACACCTATGCCACCCCTTGGTTTGCACAATGGGCCGCGAGCCGCTATAGATTGGAGCAACCGAGAGTCGTTGTGATTCCGGCCAGTACAGACCGAACCCGCAGAAATACAATAAAAGGAGTATCCGATGCGCAAACCTGAACTCGCCGCGGCCATTGCCGACCGCACCGGGCTGACCCGGGAAAAGGCCAGCGAAGTGATTACCGCATTTACCGACCAGGTATCGGCCGCCGCCTCCCGTGGCGAGGATGTCACCCTGATCGGCTTTGGCACTTTCAACATCCGCAGCCGCGAAGCGCGTGATGGACGAAACCCGCAAACCGGCGAGACCATTCGCATCCCTGCCAGCAAAACCGTAGGCTTCAAGGCCGGCAAGGCGCTCAAAGACGAAATCCGCTAGTCAGGCACAGGCCCGCAGCTGCGGGCCTGCTTTACCCCTGGTTCAGGTTCCGGCGACGGAAGCACACTCAGAGCGAGTGGCATCTACCCGGCACCGAATCGCTTTCATCAACTTGATAGCCCGCTCATCGTATACACCGTCCTCCAGCAACGAGAGACGCACCTTGCGCAGCATCTTGTCGTATTCAGCGGTGTCTTCCTGGGGCAGCTGCATCCAGACGTCTTCCGGAATTTCAGCCTCTGCCTGGGCAATAATCTCGTAGGCCTCGTCTATGCGTTTGATGGCCTGGTCACGCACCATCTGGCCGGCGGAATCCGGGAACCGGTCACGGTGGATGATTACCTGGAAATTCATATACCCGAGGGCATATTTGACCACCGCACCGTTGGGCTGAACGCCCTTGTAAAGTTCCAGTGGTGTGTAGGCGACGGCCGGAGCATAGGCCAGGTCCACGCTACCGTTGTTGAACTTGCCGGCAAAGTTGGCGGAATTGGACCCCACCACAGATGCCCCCACATGGCGAACCATCCGCACGGATGCCTGATCGTAATCGAGGGTTGCAATCCGTTTGCCCTGCAGTTTCTCAACAGAATCGATGTTGCGGTCCCGGGTGTGGAGGTAAATGGCGCCCCCGGGGAATACACCGGCAACCTCGTAGGGACCATCAATCAGGAACGGCCGGGCTTTGGGCTGGCTGAGGGTGTTGTACAGCAGCCGCATTTCCTCTTCGCCGGGCACTGCGCCCATGGCTTCAAGGCTGCCCGTGAACTTGTTGAATTCCCGGGCCCGGGTGCCAGTAAGCAGCACGGCGTCGCACTGGCCCGCCTTGAAGTCCTCGGCGGCCACCTTCTCATCGGTGTAGGCGCGAAGGTCCAGCTTGATGCCGTTTTTCAGGGCAACCGGCTGGAAGGTTTTGGTGATGGCAAACAGGGGACCATTGGCACCAACCGGGTCAAAAACGCAAAAGCTGCGTTCCAGAGGCTCGTTCTGCGCCTGCGCCTGTGCCTGCCCCATCGAGGGGAATACCAGACTGGCACAGAGGGCAGTTGCCAAAGCTACCCGCTGGGGGAGGTTTGCTGATTTCACGGGATGACTCCTGATTATTATTGTCGGGCGCCGGTCTGTGAAAATGAACCGGTCAGGCCACGCTTTCCTTGGTCGACCATAGGGCGACGGCTACAAGAATACGTTGGCACAGGTGCCTGCCATCAAGGGTTTTTCAGCAAAAAGGGAGGATTCTGTGATGGTGTCGACAGAGGTTCCGCAACCCCTGCCGCACTTTGTCGCCTGAGCCGGATTCAGATTGCCGGCTTTGGCCAGGCCTTTCGACCCTCACTGAGAGTGAGCCGGACGACACCCGGCAGTTCGCGATCGGTCACCGGCGCATGGCGACCGGCTGAAACCAGTGTTTTCGAGTTCGGTGTCCAGAAGGCATCAGGATCAAACACACAGACATCAGCGATTTCACCCTCGGCAAGGCGGGCTGTTCTGCCCAGCGCGGAAGCCGGACCGTTGGTCAGCGCGCGAATCAGATCAGGCAGTGCCAGCTCATTCATCTCCACCAGTTCCAGCCCCAGCGACAGCACACTCTCAATGCTCGACAGTCCCGGCTCGGTGGCTGCCATGGGCGCCTGCTTGGCGGCGGTATCGTGAGGTTGATGCTGACTGACAATGGCATCAATCACGCCGTCCCGAACACCGGCTATCAACCCCTTCCGATCACCCTCGCCGCGCAGAGGAGGCCGAACATGGAAGCGGCTGTCGAAACCGGCCAGGGCCTCCTCGGTGAACACAAGCTGGTGCATGGCCACATCGGCGGTTACCGCAATGCCGCGGCGGCGGGCTTCAGCCAGCATTTCAACACTGCGACCACAGGAGAGCTGGCTCAGATGCAACCGTACCCCGGTCTCCTCCGCCAGCAACAGCATTTCCATCACCGCAGCGGTTTCCGCCACTTCCGGAATACCGAGCAGGCCCAGGCGAGATGTTACCAGGCCATCGTGGGCGTAGCCGTCGGCAGCCAGGGCCTGGTTCTCGGGACTGAACATTACCGTCAAACCAAAGGTCTGGGCGTAGGCCATGCAGCGGCGCAAGATGCGGGCGTTGCGCACGCCCCGGGAGCCATTACCCACAGCGACACAACCCGCCGAGGCCAGGCCCGCCATGTCGCTGAGCAAATCACCCTCCAGACCCCGGGTGATGGCACCAATGGGCAACACCCGGATCGGCGACCGGCTGGCGGCGCCGTCCCGGATCAGGTGGGTGACGGCACTGGAATCGTTCACCGGCGAGGTTTCCGGCGAAGCGCAGACCGTCGTGAAACCGCCATGAGCCGCTGCGAGAGTTTCCGAGGCAATATTGCCTTTCTGACCATTGCCCGGCTCACGGAGGTTACAGCAAAGATCGACAAACCCCGGCGTTATGACAGCGTTCTCTGCACTGATTGTCTCGTCGGCCTGTGCCCGGGCGGCAGCTTCGCCCATCGCGGCAATACGGCCATCCCGGATCAGCAGCGCGGTATTCTGCTGCTCCGGGCCCTGACCATCGAACAGTCGGCCTCCGGTAATCTTCAGGCTGGTTCCGGATGTGTTGACACTGCTCATGCCTGGCCCCTCTCACTCAATTTCTGCTGCCGTTCTGAAACCTGGCCACCCATGGCCATGGACATGACCGCCATCCGGATGGCGATGCCGTTGGTCACCTGGTTCAGAATGACCGACTGTGGTCCGTCGGCAACCGCCGATTCGATTTCAACGCCCCGATTGATCGGCCCCGGGTGCATAACGATGCATTCCGGATGGGCCAACGCCAGTTTTTGCTGGTTCAGGCCGTAGAGCCGGTAGAACTCGCGCTCGCTGGGCAACAATGCGCCTTCCATCCGCTCTTTCTGCAGTCGCAGCATGATGACCACATCCAGATCCTTCATCCCGCGGGTCATGTCGTATTCCACCGTGCAGCCGAGGCTTTCCACGTCTTTGGGAAGCAGGGTTCCCGGGGCAATGACGCGAACTTCCTCCGCACCCAGCTCGTTGAGAGCCCGGATCTGGGAGCGGGCCACTCGGGAGTGCAGCACGTCGCCAACGATAGCGACTTTGAGGCCCTCGAAACGCCCCTTGTGCTGGCGAATCGTCAGCATATCCAGCATGGCCTGCGTCGGGTGAGCGTGGCGACCATCACCGGCGTTGATGATGGCGACGCCGGGCGTCACGCTCTCGGCGATAAAATGCGGCGCACCACTCTGGGAGTGCCGGACCACAAACATGTCGCTGGCCATGGCTTCCAGGTTCAGCAGCGTGTCAGACAGGGATTCGCCCTTGGAGGTGGCCGAGGTGCTGATATCCAGGTTGAGCACATCCGCAGAGAGGCGCTTGGCCGCCAGCTCAAAGGTACTGCGGGTTCGGGTGCTGGACTCGAAAAACAGGTTTACCACGGTTCGCCCGCGAAGCAGTGGCACTTTCTTGATGGTTCGCTCACCGACCTCGATAAAGGAGTCCGCCGTGTCCAGGATGTCGGTCAGCAGCGCCCGATCCAGACCGTCGAGAGTGAGGAAATGCCGCAACTGACCATCCCGGGTCAGCTGCAAGTGGTGCGGGGAAGAGTCGTTCGCGGTCATGGGTCGCCTGTTATCCGATTCGGAGGTTTATTGTCCGGCTTCCTGAAGCTCGATACGGAGCGGGTCGGGGCCACGCAGTTTGACGCGTTGATGGGATTCCAACGCCATTGTCTTGCCAGCCACATCCGGCTGGATGGGCAGTTCCCGGGCACCGAGGTCAATCAGGGTGGCCAGTATGATACTGGCTGGACGGCCATAATCGAAGATCTCATTCATGGCGGCGCGAATGGTGCGGCCACTCATGATGACATCGTCAATCAGGATGATGTCCCGTCCTTCGGTATCAAAGGGCAGACTGGAAGGCTTGACCCTGGGGTTCAGCCCGATGCGGCTGAAGTCATCACGATAAAAGGAAATATCCAGTTCCCCGAACGGCTCTTCAATATCAAGACGCTTACTAAGCACATCCGCCAGCCAGACCCCACCGGTACGGATACCAATGAGCACTGGGGATTCAGCGCCCCGTTGCTCAAGAACCTGGCGCAATCCGGTTTCCATCTGATCCAGTAACTGGTCGATATCAAGCAATGCGGTCATTAATGCCTCACTGTTATTAAAAGCCGGGGACTATCCTTACTGTCATTCACCGGCAAGGTTGCCCTGCAGGCCAAACCAGGTTTCCAGAATCAGAACCGCCGCCCGGTCATCCACCCCATGGCGGCCAAAGTCGCGATTGCCACCGGCTGCCATTACATCGCCCTTGGCCTCAAAACTGGTCAGGCGCTCGTCCACCATTTCAACCGGCACATGGTAACGGCCGTGGAGGCGCTTGCCGAACTTGCGCGCCCGGGCACACATATCGTTTTCGGTGTCGTCCATGTTGAGGGGCAAACCGACCACGACCAGGTCCGGACGCCACTCCTCGAGCAGGGACTCAATCTGTTGCCAATCGGGGATACCGTCTCGGGCAGGAATCAGAGCCACCGGTTGGCCGGATCCAAGCAACTCCTGACCGACCGCTACGCCAATACGGCGGGTGCCAAAATCGAACGCCATGACGCGACGGCTGGCCGGTTCAGGCATGACCGACCGATTCGCTGAGCTGATTGAGATCAATGCCGATCAGCTGCAGCACCGCCTTGTAGCGCTCTTCCCAGGGAGTACGGAACAGGATGTCGGTGTTGGCCGGACAGGTGAGCCAGGCGTTGCTGCCCAGTTCCTCTTCCAGTTGCCCTTCGCTCCAGCCGGAATAGCCCAATGCCACCAGGTACTCGTCGGGACCTTCGCCACGACCAATGCCTGCCAATACATCGCGGGATGTGGTCAGTAGAACATCGTCGGTGACCTTCGCCGTGTTCTGCCAGCTGGTGCCTGGGGGATGCAGCACAAAGCCGCGTTCCGGCTGCACCGGACCACCGCTGAATACCGGCAGATCCAGCTCGCCGCCTGGCAGGTCCAGTTGTTCCAGAATTTCACCAAGGTGGATGTCCAGCGGCTGATTGATCATTAACCCCAGGGCACCGTCGTCAGAATGCTCGCAAATGTAGATCACGCCGCCATGGAAACGGGGATCAGCGAGATAGGGCGATGCCACCAGGAACTGGTGGCGCAAGCTATGGGGAGAGTGTTTTGATGCTGTCATCCGGATGTCAGCCCCCGACGCTGGAAGGACCAGGTACGTATGATTTCGAGTTCATCCACCTCTTTCCGCATTTCGTCCGGAAATGGTGCAAAAGGTGAGGCCATCCTGACTATACGGATGGCAGCATCATCCAGGACGGTGCTGCCGGAAGACTGCAGGATCACCACCTCTTTAATGGTGCCGTCTTTCTTGAGTGACACCAGCATTCGCAGTGTGCCATAGATTCCGGCATTGCGCGCCTCGGTCGGGTAGTTGATATTCCCCACCCGCGTTACCTTGCTCACCCAGTTCTGAACGTACCAGGCGTTGGTGGACTTGAGCGTAGAGGCGGCGGTTACCCGCATCACCCTGGGTTTGCGGGCATAGGCCTGCTGCTGGGCATCGAATCGGGCTTCCAGGCTGGCAATCTCGAGGCTGCGCTCCATCAGGCTCTGTTTCTCCCGCACCGGCAGAGGCTCCTCTTCCGGCCTGGTACGCTCCTCAGGCTGTTGAACCTTCTGAGCGGACGCACTCTCGGTCTGCACCACCTGTTTTTCCTGACGCGGCTGGGGTTCGGTCTGGGCCTGCGGCTCGGGCTGAACCTGAGCCACCTCAGGCTGGCTGACTTCTGCCGGTTGAGGCGTGGTCATTTCCCGAACCTCTTCCTGGGTACCGCTGCCCTTCTGGCTGGTCTGGGCCAGAAAGTCCGCTTTCTCCGGGGCGTCCTCGTCGTCAAACTGGGACAGGGTGATTTCCATGGTCTGGGCCGAGGAACGGGGCGGTTCGGGCGCAAAGGTAATTCCCAGCACCACAATGGCGTGCACCGCCAGCGCCATAAAGAGGGTGAAGGAAAACCGGTCGAAGTCGCTTACCTGAACTGCCATTCCTGATACGGATCCTGTCGTTAAACCTGCCCGGTTGCCAACACCGGATTATGCCTGATCCAGGCGTTTTGCAATCGCCTCCATCAAGAGGCCGCCAATATCGATCCCGAAGGCCGCATCGAGTTCCCGGATACAGGTCGGGCTGGTGACATTGATTTCGGTAAGATAGTCGCCGATCACATCCAGGCCGACAAAAATGAGCCCTTTCTCTTTAATCACCGGTGCAACGCGTTCGCAGATTTCCCGATCCCGGGCGGTCAGCTCGCGACCTTCACCCCGGCCGCCAGCGGCAAGGTTGCCCCGATTCTCGCCGTGGGAGGGTATTCTCGCAAGGGAATAGGGTACCGGCTCACCGTCGATCAGCAGGATACGCTTGTCACCATCGCTGATTTCCGGGATGTACTTCTGGGCCATGGCCTGATGGGTGCCATAGTTGGTGAGGGTTTCGATGATGACACCGAGATTGAAATCGTTTTCCCGGATACGGAAGATCGAATGCCCGCCCATGCCGTCGACCGGTTTCATGATGACGTCGCCGTGTTTGGCATAGAACTCGCGGAACCGGCTTGCCGAACGGCTGACCAGTAGCGGTGGTGTCAGGTCCTCGAACTGGGTGGCAAACAGCTTCTCGTTACAGTCGCGAAGGGTGGACGCCGGATTGACCACCAGCGCGCCCTGCTGCTCGGCCGATTCCAGTATATAGGTGGCCATCAGGAACTCCCGGTCCACCGGCGGATCCTTGCGCATAAGGATGACATCCAGATCGCCCAGCGCCCGGTCCTGGCTCGGACCAAAGCTGTACCAGTTCTCGGGGTCCATGTGGACCGTCAGGTCACGGGTGTGCGCCATGGCACGGCCACCGTCCAGGTACAGGTCGGGGAGCTCCATGTACTCGATTTCCCAACCGCGTTTCTGGGCAGCCAGCAACATGGCCAGTGAGCTGTCTTTCTTGAAGTGGATATCTTCAATCGGATCCATCACGATCCCGAGTCTGACGGTCATGGGCGTTCCTGCACTCCTGAGGGTTAAAAACACGAACCGGTCTGCAGAGCGGACCAGACATTAAGTGCTATGCTTTGAAATCAGATGGTATTGTACCCGAACTGCAAATGCATCCGGAGAAATCCTCAGTCAGTTACGTGACGTTGCGGGCAGTAGTACATTTGGTCACAAACTAATACTTTTTATCCGGCCATTGATAATCTATAAATGAGCGGGGTTTATAGAAGAACCTTAAGGTTTGTGTTAAAACCCCCGTTTTAAAATAACGACAGTCGCTGAGCGCAAGGCAGTTGGACAATGGATGACAACTTCGAGAACTTGAAGATCATGGTGATCGACGACAGTAAAACCATACGTCGCACCGCAGAAACCCTTCTGAAAAAGGTCGGCTGTGAGGTCATCACCGCGACTGACGGCTTTGACGCTCTTGCCAAGATTGCCGATTCCCAGCCGGACATCATTTTTGTGGATATCATGATGCCCCGCCTGGACGGCTACCAGACCTGCGCACTTATCAAGAACAATTCCTCCTTCAAAAAGACGCCGGTTATCATGCTCTCCAGCAAGGACGGTCTGTTCGACAAGGCCAAGGGCCGCATCGTCGGCTCGGACCAGTATCTGACCAAACCGTTCAGTAAGGATGAGCTGCTCAATACCATCCGCCAGTATGTTCCACAGGCGGAACAGTAAACCTGCTGCCCCCAAGAACCATCGAGGAAACCATGGCCCGCATTCTTATTGTTGACGATTCCCCTACCGAGGTTAAGAAAATCTCCACGATCCTGGAAAAGCATAAGCACGAGGTGCTTACAGCTGACAACGGCGCAGACGGCGTTGCCAAAGCTCGTGCAGAGACCCCGGACCTGGTTCTGATGGATGTGGTTATGCCGGGCCTGAACGGCTTTCAGGCAACCCGCCAACTGACCCGCGCCCCGGAAACCGCATCCATCCCGGTCGTCATCGTAACCACCAAGGACCAGGAAACTGACCGAGTTTGGGGCACCCGACAGGGCGCCAAGGGTTACCTGGTCAAGCCGGTTAACGAAGACGACCTGATCAAAACAATCAACAGTCTGATTGCCTGATCCCCAACCGTGGAGTAAGCATGTCCGCCCAGGCCGCCCCTTTTGCCGTTCTGACGGATATCGCCGCGCGCAGCCGGTCGCTGGCTGCCGGCCTGCCGGAACAACAGCAAGCCGTTGAACTGTGGAACGGCATCGGCTTCGTTCTCGCAGGCGAACGGTACGTTGCCCCCATGGGCGAAGTCACTGAAATCCTCCACGTCCCCCGGTTTACCCATATACCGGGGGTTCGCCCGTTTTTGCTTGGCGCGGCCAATGTTCGCGGCCGCCTCCTGCCCCTGGTTGATCTTGCCGGCTTTTTCGATATTCCCCGCTCTTCCCGTAGCCAGCGGGAACGGCGCGTGCTGGTGGTAGAGCAGGGTGACATTTTCAGCGGGCTGGTAGTCGATAGTGTGCTGGGCATGCAGTATTTCGCAACTGACAGTTTCAAGGATTCGCCCGAGGGCGTGCCTGAAAACGTTCGACCGTTTGTCTCAGGCGGTTATGAACGCAACGAAGAAGTCTGGAAAGTGTTTTCGGCCGTCGATCTGCTCGAGGACGAACGATTTCTTGACGTCGCACAGTGGTAAGGGTGGTGACAATGGCAGGAACATCACCCTGACCGCCTGAAACCCGAAAAAACAAACTTGCCAATTTCTTGAAGAGGCCGGGAGCCAGAAAATGAAGAACAGAGCCGGAAGACTCAGTATGGGACAGGGAGGCAACAAGCTGGTTGCCGGCCTGATCGCCGCGCTGATCGCACTCACTATCCTGCTCGTTGTGGTGCTGTTCGTTATCAATGCAGACAGCCAGAACGATCAGGAATACATCGCCAACACCGCCGAACTGAGAGTGCTCTCTCAGGAGATTGCGAAGAACGCGACCGAGGCTGCCGGCGGTACCGCCGAGGCCTTCAACCAGCTGCGCCGCTCCCGTGACGAATTCCAGCAGCTCTGGACCAACGTAACCGAGGGTAACCCGGAAACCGGTCTGCCGCCGAGTGAACTGGCCCAGCAGAGTGGCGTTCAGGAAAACTGGAACACCGTGCGGGAAAACGCCGACAGCATCCTCTCCACCCAGGATGCGGTGCTCGGTCTCCACGAGGTTGCCCGGACTCTGAACGAAACCATTCCGCAGCTGCAGGTTGAGTACGACGATATCGTACAGATCCTGCTCGACAACGACGCACCCGCCGAACAGATCGCATTGGCGCAGCGTCAGTCACTCCTGGCGGAGCGGATTGTTCGCTCGGTTAATAACGTACTCTCCGGTGACGAAGACGCGGTTATTGCCGCAGACCGTTTCGGTCGTGACGCAAGCTTGTTCGGCCGAGTGCTCGAAGGCCAGCTGAACGGCAACCCGGCCATGGGGATCTCTCAGGTAAATGACGAAGACGCCATCTACGGCCTTGAAGCTGTCGATGAACTGTTCCAGTTCGTTTCCCAGAACGTAGACGCAATCCTTGAAGCTTCTCCCGACCTCTTCAAGGTTCGTACTGCTGCCAGCGACATCTTCCAGAATTCCGAGATCCTGCTTTCCGAACTGTCTGTACTGGCCGAGAACTTCCGGACCCAGTCCGGCTCACGTCTGGTCAGCCCTACCCTGGCCTTCGCGATCCTGGCCGCCATGGTTGCCATTGTTGTGTTTATCGGTCTGGCCCTTTACCGCGAAGCCCAGGCCCGACTGGCTACTACGCAAGAGCAGAACGAGCAGAACCAGAACGCGATCCTGCGACTGCTGGACGAACTGGCCGACCTGGCTGATGGTGACTTGACCACCGAGGCCACGGTAACCGAGGACTTCACCGGTGCCATCGCCGACTCCATCAACTACGCGATCGACCAGATGCGCGGACTGGTACAGGCGATTCGTGGTACTGCCGTACGAGTAGCGTCAGCGGCTCAGGAAACCCAGGCCACTGCGATGCATCTTGCCGATGCTTCCGAGCACCAGGCCCAGGAAATCGCCGGCGCCTCCGCCGCGGTGAACGAGATGGCCGTGTCCATCGACCAGGTATCCTCGAACGCTGCCGAGTCCTCCGCGGTTGCGGAGCGGTCGGTTGCGATCGCGAAGAAAGGCGCGGAAGTGGTACAGAACACCATCCGCGGCATGGACAACATCCGTGAGCAGATCCAGGAAACCTCCAAACGGATCAAGCGTCTGGGTGAATCTTCCCAGGAAATCGGTGACATCGTATCCCTGATCAACGACATCGCCGACCAGACCAACATCCTGTCCCTGAACGCGGCGATCCAGGCCTCCATGGCCGGTGACGCTGGCCGGGGCTTCGCGGTTGTTGCGGACGAAGTACAGCGACTGGCGGAACGCTCCTCTGCAGCGACCAAGCAGATTGAAGCGCTGGTTAAGACGATCCAGTCGGATACCAACGAAGCCGTTATCTCCATGGAACACACCACCGCCGAGGTGGTCCGTGGTGCCCGTCTGGCCCAGGACGCGGGTATCGCCCTCGAGGAAATCGAGAACGTATCCATGTCTCTGGCGGAACTGATCCAGAACATCTCCAACGCTGCACGTCAGCAGTCTTCGTCGGCGGCGCACATTTCCAACACCATGAACGTTATCCAGGAAATCACGTCCCAGACGTCTTCCGGTACCAACGCGACTGCGAAGTCTATCGGTAACCTGGCAGAAATGGCGTCCGAGCTTCGGTCCTCCGTTGCCGGCTTTACTCTGCCGGAAGAAGAAGCGGCGGATTACGAGGAAGAGGAAGACAGCGACGTTCCGGTGGTGGGCTGATTTCCGTTCCAGGGCTGTTGACGGTTTATGGCGCAAATGCATAACAACCTGTCACCTGCCGAGGGCATCTGGTCACTGCGTCGACTCCCGGATATGGACGAGGCGCAGTTCAGCCAGTGGCAAACCCTGCTGGAACACCGAACCGGGATCACCCTGTCTTCCGAGCGCCGTTCGTTTCTGGAAACGAACCTTGGCATCCGGATGCGGGAAATCGGCTGCAGCAGCTATCAGGCCTATTACGAAAAGATCGTATCCGGGCCGGATGCAATCAGGGAATGGTCAACGCTGGTGGACCGGCTCACTGTCCAGGAAACCCGGTTCTTCCGGGATCCCGACGCTTTCCGGCTGGTATCCGACTATGTCCTGACACGGCCGCGGGAACAGCTGAAAAAGCGCCCCCTGGAGGCCTGGAGTGTCGGATGTTCCACCGGGGAAGAGCCCTACACCCTGGCCATGGTGCTGAATGAATGCATGGAGCAACTGGCATTGCAGCCTCTGTTCGGTGTCACCGGCTCTGATATCAGCAAGCCGGTGATCGAGAAGGCCCGGAACGGTCAGTTCAATCCCCGCAAACTGCTGGGAATGGACGAGGAAATGAAAGCACGGTATTTCCGCCCGGCCGAGCGGAACACCGTAGAAATCGTGAACAGCATCCGCGACAGGGTGTGCTTTACCAGACTGAATGTTCTGGACCTGGATAAAGCACCCATGCACGGGATGAACATTATCTTCTGCCAGAATCTGCTGATTTATTTCCGTCGCTGGCGCCGGCGGGAAATTGTCAAGCGACTTGCAGAGCGGCTGGCGCCCGGGGGGTTGCTGGTACTGGGCCAGGGAGAGCTGACCGACTGGCAGCCTCCAGGGTTACAGAGAGTCCCCTCGGAACATGTGCTGGCGTGGATCAAACGCCAGACTGACGAAGAATAACCGGAGTGGTTATGGGCAATCACCATGACAGCATCGCCCTCGACTGGGTTCGGGGAGAGATACAGGACACGCTGACCCAGGGTCAGCATGCACTGGAAGCGTATGTCGAGAATCGTGACGACACCGCGCGCCTGCGCTTCTGCCTGAATTATCTCCATCAGGTACATGGCACCCTGCAAATGGTCGAGCTCTACGGTGCAGCCCTGCTCACCGAGGAGATGGAAAAGCTCACCCAGGCCGTACTCAACGAAACCGTTGCCAATACCGACGAAGCCGTTGAAGTCCTGATGCAGGCCATCCTGCAGTTGCCCCAGTACCTCGAGCATCTGGCCAGCAGCCAGGACGATTTCCCGATGGTGCTGCTGCCACTGCTTAACGACCTCCGGGCCGCCCGTGGCGAATCCCTGCTGTCTGATACCTCGTTGTTCAAACCGGACCTGGCCCCCTCGCGAATCAGCGTGACCGGCAAGGTCTCCCAGCGCCTGCAGGACCCCACAGTCCTGGGCCACATCCGCAAGCTGCGTCAGATGTACCAGTTTGCGCTGGCCGGTGTTATCCGGGAAGCGGATCTCGATGCCCATTTCGAGTACATGCAGAAGGTTATTCAACGGTTGGTCCGTTTATGCCAGAAAACGCCCCGGGGCGAGCTCTGGAAAGCGGCCAGTGCGTTCGTGGAAACACTTCAGGCACACGTAAACCCGGTGAATGCCGCGGTGAAATCCCTGCTCAGGGAGCTGGACAGTGAAATACGCCGACTGACCGATGAGCACGCCGATATCCTTCAGCAACCGGCACCGGAAGCGCTGCTCAAACACCTGCTCTACTACGTTGCCCGTGCGCGGGATCTGGATTCACCCCAGGTCAGTGCCCTGCGGGATGCCTACCAGTTGAACCAGGCACTGCCGTCAGAAGACGATGTTGATGCCGCCCGAACCCGTGTCTCCGGCCCCGGCCGGGACGCCATCCATTCCGTTGTCGGCGCGCTCAATGAAGAGCTGGCGAAACTGAAGGATCAGCTGGATCTGTTTGTCCGCTCAGAGCTCCGCCAGAACAGTGAGCTTGACGACCTGTTGCCGGGTCTGCGCCAGGTGGCCAATACCCTGGCTGTACTGGGTCTGGGCATACCGCGGAAAGTGATCACCGAGCAGGTCGAACTGGTTGAGAAACTCAGCGCCCAGGCCGAGCTGGTTGACGATGGCACGCTGATGGATATCGCCGGCGCACTGCTTTACGTCGAAGCCAGTCTCGCCGGCCTGGACAGCGAAGGTCAGCAGGAGTCGTCCGCTGACGAAACCTCCGATACACCGATTAACCTTGGCTCCCGGGAACTGGGCGAGGCCAGCGGCGCGTTGCTGCGAGAATCACGGAACACTCTGGAGCAGGTGAAATCCGCCATCGTCAATTTCATTGCCTCGCAATGGGATACCCGGGAAATCGAGCATGTCCCCGGCCTGCTGCACAGCATTCGCGGCGGCCTCAGCCTGATTCCGCTGGACCGGGTTGCAAGCATGCTGGCCTCGGCAGAGCGCTACATCAGCGATGTGCTGCTGGACGGCAAGCAGGTTCCTGACTGGAAGCAGCTCGACATCCTGGCCGATGCGGTTACCAGCATCGAGTATTACCTGGAGCGCCTCGCTGAGGGGATTGGTGAAAACGATTCGATTCTGCGGGTGGCCGAGGACAGTCTCGCTTCCCTCGGCTTCCCGGTCGGGGCTGAGCCCACCTGGACTGAAACCACGGCCCATGAAGAGACCGTCGCTGAACCGTCTTACGAGCAGGACGAAGCCAGCGTTTCGACCGCCCCGGAAGAGGCCAAAAGCTCGGATTCGGAGCTCCTGGACGACGAAATTCTTGGCATTTTCGTTGAGGAAGCCGAAGAGGTTCTCGAGACCATTCATGAATTCTATCCCCGTCTGCGCCAGAATCACGACGACCGTGAGGCTCTGACCGAAGTTCGTCGTGCTTTCCATACGCTCAAGGGCAGCGGACGACTTGTGGGCGCGACCAGTATCGGCGAGCTGGCATGGTCTGTGGAAAACCTGCTGAATCGGGTGATCGATCAGACCATTCGCCCCACCGAAGACATGTTCACCCTGGTGGACGAGGTCAATGCCCGCATTCCGTCACTGATCCGTGAATTCAAGGACGGCCAGACCGCAGGCGACGTGGAGGAGCTCATCAACCGGGCCGAGGCCATGGCAACCACCCGTCGCACCGACGACGATGCCGTGACGGCGCAGGACATTCCCGAGGTCGAAGACACCGTCGCCGACTCGGGAGAAGAAGAGCAGGAAACCCCGGAATCCATCGTTGAAGAAGCCACCGTTGAGGCCGTGTCGGATGAGTCCGCCGATGACGATGACCTGATTGACGATGAAATACTTGAAATATTCGTCGAAGAAGCCGGTGAGGTGCTGGACACCATTCGCGAATACCTGCCAATGCTTTTGCGCCAGCACGATGACCGCAGCGCTCTGTCAGAAGTTCGCCGTGCCTTCCACACGCTGAAAGGCAGTGGCCGTATGGTCGGCGCGCTGGTTGTTGGCGAATTGGCCTGGTCCGTGGAAAACATGCTGAACCGCGTTATCGACGGCAGCATCTTCATGAACGATGACATCGCCAGTCTTCTGGAGGATGTCACTGCCAGCCTGCCGGCCCTGGTCGACGATTTCGAGAAGCGCCGTGCGGCTTCCTTCGATACCGCCAACCTCGAAGCCCGCGCCAACGCCCTGGCCAGCGGTGAGATTCCCGATGCCAGCATGATGCCGGCGGCCGAATCGGACGGCTCCGAAACCGTAGCGGAAGATGAGATCACCGCTGCAGGCGCAGAGATCGAGACGACTGAAGAGGATGCGGTCGACCCGGTATTGCTGGATATTTTTGAAAGTGAAACCGAGACCCATCTGCAGACGCTGAAGGATTTCCTGTCAGCAGCCGGAGACAAGACCACGGTTACCTACACCGATGATCTTTCCCGGGCCCTGCATACACTCAAAGGCAGCGCCCATACCGCCGGCATCGCACCCATTGCTGCTGTAATCACACCACTGGAACGCTTCGTCAAGGAATCCCGGGCACAGAACAAGCGGGCCAACCGCGACGTGCTCTCGCTGATCGAATCCGCCTGCGATTTCCTGACCCAGGGCCTGGCCCAGATCCGTGAAAATCCACAGGCCTCGCTGCCGGGCACCGAAGCCTTCCTCGAGAAGCTGGACCAACTGACGGAAGAGACACTCCGCGGCCACAGCGAGGAAGCTCCGCGCCAGCATCCGCAGCAGGCACCGTCACGGCTGGTTCAGTTGTTCCTGAACGAAGGCCTCGACATCGTTCTGGATGCTGACCGGATTCTCGACCACTGGGCGGACAATCCCGGCGAGATGGAGTCGTTGAACCCGTTGCGTTCCGAGCTGGAGCAGTTGACCTCCGGCGCCTCAGAAGCCGGGCTCAGCGACGTTGCCGCGCTCTCAAGCGCGTTGAAAGACACCTACGACGAAGCCGCCAGACACGATGAAGCGCCGGACGAAACCTTTTTCGAGACCGTTCGGGCAGCTCACGAACAGCTAATCAACATGATGGATCAGGTGGCTGCCGGGCTTGCCACGGAATCCAGCGACGACATGGTTACCGCGCTCGAAAACCTGAAACGGGCTCCGAGCACAGAAATCCAGGAGCCCGACGCCTTCGAGCAGGAATTCACCGGTGAACTCGAGGAAATCGATCTCAGCTTTGAGATGGATGAAACCGAAGTACCGGCAAATGAAGAACCAGCGGCGGCCGAACAACCGCCGCTGCCGGAAATGTCCGAATCCGATGATGACATGGACGAAGAGCTTGCGGAGATCTTCCTGGAAGAGGCCCGCGACCTCATCGACAGCACCGCCGAAGCGCTGCAGAGCTGGAGCGAAAATACCGGAAACCTGGATATCCTTCGGTTGCTGCAGCGGGATCTGCATACCCTTAAGGGTGGTGCACGCCTGGCCGACATTCCTGCCGTAGGCGATCTTTCCCACGAGTTGGAAAACCTGTTTGAGGGACTGACCGAGCAGCGGCTATCGATCAATGATGAGCTCTCAGATCTGCTGTTCCGCTGCCACGATCGGCTTGCGGGCATGGTCGAGAACCTTGAAGCCAAGGAGCCACCGCGCCCTGCGCCGGATCTGATTGGCGAAATCCAGGCGTACATCGACAGCGCCACCGGAACACGCCCGGTCACCAATGTTGCGAGCCCTGAAGAAGAAGCAGAACCGGATTTCAACGACGAAGAGCAGGCCCCGCTCCCGGAAGTCGAGGAACCCGTCGATTCCGATTCAGAAACCGCGGAAACCGGCGAGGTGGAAGACGGTGTTGCCGATCTCTCGCACCTGGATCCGGAGCTGGTCGGCATTTTCCTGGAAGAAGCCTACGACCTGATCAACTCTACCGGCAGCGCCCTGCACACCTGGACCGAAGACCCGTCGGACCGGAGCATTGCCGCGGAACTGCAACGGGATGTCCACACGCTCAAGGGTGGCGCCCGGATGGCTGGCGTTGAGGCCATTGGCGACCTGACCCACGTTCTCGAAGACCTGTTCGAAAAGGTTGCAGAGGGCCAGCTGGAAGCCAGCGACGCCATGAACGACCTCTTGTTCGCCTGCCATGACCGGCTCGCGCAAATGGTTGAGCAGGTGGCGACGCAGAAGCCTTGCCCACCGGCGGAGGAGCTGGTCGCTCGCGTCCAGTCCATCCTTCGGGGCGAGTCGGCGCCGTCCGA
>NZ_DDOI01000029.1:45328-47437 GCF_002341575.1 Marinobacter sp. UBA2498
GCCCCCGACCTCAGCGAGACTCTGACACAGGCCAGCGATGATGACCTGATCGGCATCTTCCTGGACGAAGGCCTGGAAATCTACGACGCCATTAGCGAGTGTCTGGACCAGTGGCGCGACGAGCCGGAGGAACTGACCGGACTGACCCAGCTGCAGCAGGAACTGCATACCCTCAAGGGTGGCGCACGGCTTTCTGACGTCGATCCGATTGCCAACCTGGCAGAAGCCTGGTCCGACGCTCTGGATCCCCTCATCTCCGGGTCCAATAACCAGAAGACGTTGCTGAAGCTCAGCGACCGGGCATTGGGCAGCCTGAAGACCATGCTCAACAGCCTGGAACAGGGCAGCAAGCCCGAGCCCGATGCGGACCTGATTGAGGACTTCCGGGTGGCCCACGAAGTGGCCGCCGAAAAGACCGCTGCTCCCCGAGAAGAGTCCCAACAGGAAGCGATCGATCCGGAAGTACTGGAAATCTTCCTGGAGGAAGCCGGTGAAATCATGGACCAGCTGGAGCAGCTGCTCGATGACTGGCGCAAGGAGCCGGCAAACCACACCTTCAACCAGGAAGCCCAGCGTGCATTGCATACGCTGAAAGGCGGCGCCCGCCTCTCCCAGCTGACCCAGCTTGGCGACAGGGCCCACGCCTTTGAGACACGTCTGATCGACCTTGGCGGCAATGCCCCGGATGAGTCCCAGTGGCAGGCCATTACCGAAGATCACGACGCCATCATCTCCCTGGTTGCCGAGATTCGTAAGGGTTATGAGTCCGGCATGGGTGTGTCCTCGGCAAAGGCCGAACAGCCTGCGCCAGCCCCGGCCGCGCCGAAACCGAAAAAGCCTGAAGAGCCGACGCCTCCCGCCCAGGCAGAAAAACCGGTAGCACCGGCACCCAAGCCCGGGAAATCGCCGGCCAAGGTTCGCAAACAGGCGGCCGAGGCACAGCGGGCGGCCCAGGAGACCATTCGGGTGTCCGCGCCGCTTTTGGATGAGCTGGTCAATCTGGCGGGTGAAACCAGTATTACCCGTGGCCGGCTTGAGCAGCAGACCAGCGATTTTGGCCATACCCTGGACGAAATGGCCGCAACCATCGAGCGTCTGCGTGAGCAGCTACGCCGGATGGAAATCGAGACCGAAGCCCAGATCCTGTTCAGTGCCGAGAAAGAACACGGACCGGATTACGGCGACGACTTCGACCCGCTGGAGATGGACCGCTACTCCTCCATCCAGCAGCTGTCCCGGGCTCTGACCGAGTCCTCCTCGGACCTTGCAGACCTACGGGAAACCCTGTCTGACCGGGTACGGGACACTGAAACCCTGCTGGTGCAGCAGTCCCGGATCAACACGGAACTCCAGGAGGGTCTTATGAAGACCCGGATGATTCCGTTCGCCTCCATGGTGCCCCGTCTACGGCGCATCGTTCGCCAGATCAGCGGCGAACTTGGCAAGAAAGTCGACTTCGATGTCCGCAACGCCGAAGGCGAAATGGACCGGAACATCCTGGAGCGCATGATCGCGCCCCTGGAGCACATGCTCCGGAACGCCCTGGACCATGGCATTGAAAGCCCGGCGGACCGTAAGCAAGCCGGCAAGCCGGAGACCGGCGAAGTCACACTGTCACTGACCCGCGAAGGTGGCGACGTTGTCCTGAGGATGATCGACGATGGCGCCGGCATTCCCTCTTCGGTCATTCGCGACAAGGCGATCCGTCAGGGCATGCTGCGGGAAGACGAGGATCTGTCCGAGCGGGAAATCCTCCAGTTTATCCTGCAACCCGGCTTCTCCACCGCCCAGCAGGTGACCCAGATTTCCGGCCGCGGCGTGGGCATGGACGTCGTTGCCAGCGAGATCAAACAGCTCGGCGGCAGCCTCGACATCGATTCCGCCGTTGGCCGCGGAACCACCTTCACGGTTCGCCTGCCGTTCACGGTTTCCGTCAACCGGGCACTGATGGTGTCCACCGGCGAGGATTTCTACGCGATCCCGCTGAACACCATCGAGGGTATTGTCCGGGTCAGCACCTACGAGCTTGAGGAATACTACAAGCCGGACGCGCCGATGTACGAATATGCTGGCCAGGAATACCGGCTCCAGTATCTGGGCAGCCTGCTG
>NZ_DDOI01000029.1:47507-62036 GCF_002341575.1 Marinobacter sp. UBA2498
TCTGGGCAGCCTGCTGAACAGCGATCACCATCCGAAGCTGCAGGGGCAGGCCCTGCCGCTGCCGGTGATCCTGGTGCGCGGCGCTGAGCAGCCCATGGCCCTGCAGGTGGACAACCTGATGGGCAGCCGGGAGATCGTTGTTAAATCCCTTGGCCCGCAATTCAGTTCGGTGCGCGGTGTGTCTGGTGCCACCATCCTGGGTGACGGGAACGTGGTGGTGATTCTCGACCTGCCTGCGATGATCCGTTCCGACATCCTGTCCGAGCGCCAGCGCCTGGCCAATCTCGAGAAAGCCCGCGAGTCTGCACGGTACGAGGAGCAGGCTACCGTGGTCATGGTGGTGGACGACTCGGTTACCGTACGGAAGGTTACCTCACGACTGCTGGAGCGCAACGGCATGGAAGTCATCACTGCCAAAGACGGCCTGGACGCGGTCGCACAACTGCAGGATCACAAACCGGACATCATCCTGCTGGATATCGAAATGCCGAGGATGGATGGTTTCGAAGTTGCCAGCTTCGTGCGCCACGACGACAGCCTGCGGGAAATTCCGATCTGCATGATCACCTCACGGACCGGCGAGAAACACCGAGAACGCGCGCTGGCTATTGGTGTGAACGAGTATCTCGGCAAGCCGTTCCAGGAAACCGAGTTGCTTGAGACTATTGAGCGGCTGACCGGACGTCAGTGATGGCCGGCCAGACTGGCCGGCCAAGGGTCGGGATCGTCTCGGATGTGGTTCTGCAGCGACACCGACTGCAGGCCGCGACATCAAAGTTCGGTCTGGAGGTGCGTTTTTCCGGGGATCCCGAGCGTTTGCTGGGCTACCCGGAGTTCCCGGATGCCAGCCTCTGGCTGGTTACCCTCGAAGACGAGGCAGATCACCCATTACTGTTCGATCACCTGCTTGAAAATACCGACGCACCGGTACTGTTCGGATTGGATGAAGCACCCAAGCCGGGAAGTACCGAGTATTTTCGCTGGGAACGACGTTTACTGGGCAAACTTGAGCAGCAACTGGGACACCTGGAAGAGCTGGACTCAGAAGCCACTCTGGCAGAACTGGAGCAGGAAACGCCGGCACCAGCACCATCGCCGGACCTGCCTCACTGGATAACGCCTGCCGTACCCGGTTCGGTCGCCGAGGAAGTCTGGATTCTGGGCGCTTCACTGGGAGGGCCGGCGGCGGTTAAGACATTTCTGGACCACCTGCCGCCGAATCTGCCCGTGGGCTTCATCTACGCCCAGCACATAGATGGGAACTTCACAGAGGTTCTTACGCGGGTACTGGGTCGCCACGCCCATTACCAGCTCAAGCGAGCCGAGGAAGGCTATCGGGTCAAGAATGGTGATGTGGTGCTGATGCCCGTGGAGCACGAATGGAAACTGAACGAGCAGGGAGCCCTGACGGAAACCAGCAATGCCTGGCCGGGGCCCTATGGCCCTTCCATTGATCAGGTCCTGCTCAACGTCGCGGATCATTACGGCCAGCGCTGCCATGCTATTCTTTTTTCCGGCATGGGTAATGATGGCGCTATTGCAGCGCCTTTACTGAAAGCCTACGGTAGCCGGATCTGGGTCCAGGAGAGCACAAGCTGCGGCAACAGCTCTATGCCCGAATCCGTCGCCGCCACCGGTTGCAGCGGTTTCTGTGGCACCCCGGAGCAGCTGGCACGGGAACTGGTAAAAACCATCGAAGAATCCTGCCTGCTCAAGAGCCGGCAGAAACGGGACTCCGCCTGAGGTAACACGCAATGAATGACAACAGCCAATCCCTCTCCTGCGTCATGATTCCCATGAGCGGACGGCAACTGTTGCTGCCCAACGTCTCGATTGCGGAAGTGGTCGACTATGCCAGCGCTGATGCCGGCGCGAACACGCCGGAATGGCTGGTTGGCTACCTTGACTGGCGGGGCCTGCAACTTCCGGTGATTTCATACGACGCGGCCAACGGCGGCGCCCTCACCGTTCCGGGCGATAATCGGGGCCGCATCGTGGTCCTCAACACCATTGGCGATCACCACAAGGAAGTCCCGTTTATGGCACTGGTTACCCAGGGCATTCCCAGCCAGGCCCGTTTGGCGGAAGACCAGGTCAGGAAGCTGGAGGGTGAACCGGGGCCGGCGGATCTGATGCAGGTCGAGGTTGAAGGTGAGCATGCCTGGATTCCGAATCTGGAATTTCTGGAATCCCTGGTTGTAAAGTCCCGACACTGACCCGTGCCACTGCCGGACATGGCAGACAGCCCTGCAAATGTTATAATGTTTCAAATTTTGCAGGATTGCGACCATGTCTGCCCGTGCTATTCCCTACCGGCCTCACAACCACGATGCCTGTGTCAGTCAGGCCCTGACTGACGCCCGGACCATTTGCCAGCGGCGGAATGCCCGACTGACGCCCATCCGGGAACGGGTTCTGGAACTGATCTGGCAGTCCCACAAGCCGCTGGGCGCCTACGACGTGCTGGCGGAACTGTCGTCCGATGGTCATAACGCTGCGCCGCCCACCGTTTACCGCGCACTGGATTTCCTTCAGCAGCATGGGCTGGTGCACCGCATCGCGTCGCTCAACGCCTTTATCGGCTGTACCCACGCGGGTGAAAGCCACACCGGCATGTTTCTGATCTGTCGCGCCTGCGGCAATGTGCTCGAACTGACCGCTCCAGAGGTTTCAACAGAGGTTCGTAAAGCCGCATCCGGCGAAGGCTTCTGGGCCGAGACCACGACGCTTGAAATTGCCGGCCTTTGTCCCCGATGCAAGTCGGAGCCGGGCCATGACTGATCCTCTGGTCACCCTGGAGAACCTCACTGTCCGGTTTGACGAACGCCCCGTGGTTGATCAGGTCAACCTGAAGATTCACCGTGGCGACATCATCACCATCATTGGTCCAAACGGGGCAGGAAAGACGACACTGATCAAGGCCGTACTGGGCATCCAGAAAGTGTCTGAGGGTCAGGTGTCCCTGAAAAAGAACCTGGTGATCGGGTACGTCCCGCAGCATCTGACGCTGGAGGCCACACTGCCCCTGAGCGTTAAACGGTTCATGCTGCTCAGCGGCCGATCCCTCGCGGAATGTGAGTCTGCCCTTGCCCGCACCGGCGTCGGACACCTGCTGCATTCCTCTGTACACCACCTCTCCGGGGGAGAGAAGCAGAGGCTGTTGCTGGCTCGGGCCCTGGCCCGCAAACCGGACCTTCTGGTCCTTGATGAGCCCGCCCAGGGCGTCGACATCAATGGCCAGGCGTCATTGTATGATCTGATACGCCAGTTAAGGGATGACCTGAACTGCGGTGTTATCATGATCTCCCACGACTTGCACCTGGTCATGGCAGCAACCGACAAGGTTATCTGCCTGAATCAGCATGTCTGCTGCAGCGGTTACCCTGCGGACATCTCCCACGACCCGGCTTTCATCGAGACATTCGGTCGCCCCGTGGCAGAGTCCCTCGCGGTCTATCACCATCACCACAACCACAGCCACGATCTGCACGGGGATGTTGTCGAGGGCGAACACACGGAGTGTGACCATGCCCATCATTGACGCGATTCTGGACGATTTCTTCTGGCGCGCCCTGATCGGTGGACTCGGCGTGGCCCTGGTAGCGGGGCCATTGGGCTGTTTCGTGGTCTGGCGACGACTGGCCTATTTTGGCGATACCCTTGCACACTCGGCGCTGCTCGGCATCGCCCTGAGCTTCCTGATCAGCGTGCCGCTGAACCTCGGTGTGATCATCACCTGTGTGGTGCTGGCCATGGCGCTGGTACTCCTGTCACGGACCCGGACTCTGGCAACCGATACCCTGCTGGGCATACTGGCCCACAGCGCCCTGGCCATAGGCCTGGTAACCCTGAGCTTCATGCCGGATGTCCGCGTCGATCTGACCGGCCTTCTGTTCGGGGATCTGCTGGCCATGAGCCGTGAAGACCTGCTGTGGATCTACGGCGGCGCGGCACTGATCATTATCCTACTTGCCGTGCTCTGGCAGGGGTTGCTGATGAGCACGATTCACGAAGAACTCGCCCGGGTGGAGGGTGTTGCCGTAGAGCGGCTTCGCCTGGTTCTGATGCTGATGTTCTCACTGGTCATCGCGGTAGCCATGAAAATCGTCGGCGTGCTGCTGATTACCGCACTGCTGATCATTCCTGCGGCAACCGCCAGGCGCCTGGCCCACAATCCGGAAATCATGGCAGCCATGGCCGTCGGATTCGGGTTTGTCGCGGTGAGCGGCGGTCTGAGTCTGTCCTGGCACCTGGACACACCGGCCGGCCCTTCCGTTGTTGTCACGGCTTTTGCCGTATTCCTGCTGGTCTACGGCGCAGCTGGCAAAGTCCGGACCTGAGCATTTCCCTCTCTTCATGAGCTGGACTAGAGTATAGGAGTAACGTCGGTCTGTTCTGAGGGTACAGACCCAGCCGCAAAGGACGCCCGGCATGGAAAGCTCGACTCCAGCCCGTTTCCGCAGACCGGTCTTATGGCCAGGAATCTGGATTCCCCTGCTTCTGGTCGCCGCCGGCCTGCTGGTAACCGGAATTACTGCAAACATTGAAGCGCGTCGGGCCATGGCGCTTGCCGAAGCGCGATATCACGCCCAGCATCAGGCCCTGGTGAATCATCTGCTGGCCAACGTTCCGGACCAGTCGATGGTGGGCGACCACAACCAACCCGTGTCGGCCTGGCTCCAGGCCCTGTTCAGTGACACCCTGCCGGATTCTCTCGGACTGCGCATCGACACCCTCGAACGACATACCAAGATGCCGCTGTTGGAACTGGGCACCAACGGTTCGGTGGACCCGACACGGGCGCTGCGTACCGAAGTTTCGCCAATGGATCAGAACTGGATACTCACGACCGTGCCGTCTCCAGAGGGACTTGAAGCGGTCGCCCAAGCCTCCCGACGAACCGTCTGGATCGCCGGTGCAGCCCTGTCGGTGTTCGCGGCCGCCCTCACCCTGGTGCTGAACCGACGGCTACACCGGCAAACACTTCACATTCGTGGTCTGGAACAGAGAGAAATTGGTGCTGACCATCAGATCGCCAACTTTCAGGTCGAAAAATCGATACTTCGGCGGGCACTGAACGATAGTGAGCAACGGAGCCGGGATCTGGTGGCCCTGTCCGGTGCGGTCATATGGGAACTGGACGAAAGAGGCAGGATCGGTTTTGTTTCACCGCAAATCGCCGAACTTCTGGACCAGGCACCCGCTGACCTGGTCAACCAGCCCCTGGAGGAACTTGTTGCACCGGCGTCCCGGGACAATTTCCGGCGAGCTCTCGCAGCCGCCCGCAGTGACAGTTCCATTGAACGCGTTGATCTTTCCCTGGTCCATCGTGACCAGGAGACGGAGATTCCAGTAGTACTCAGGGTTCGGGCGCTGAAAGACCCGGTTCACGGCCTCTCGGGCTTCAGGGTGAGTACCCTGCAGCGAATGGCGCTCTACTCGAGCGCTTTGTGACTGCCATCGCAGAGAGGGGCGTTACCGGTTTGCTTGCACCCGCAGAACCACACCCACTCTTTCTTCTCCGCCTCGTATTTGATCGGGGTTATCCCGGTCCCCTTGTGGGAACCGTCACAGAATGGCTGGCTACTACTGCGGCCACAGGCACACCAGAAGTAGTTCTTGCCCGCCTCAACCATCACAGAGAACGGTGTCTTGCTGGCGACCACCGGTTTTTCATCCGACATAACATATCCCCCGATTCGTGACTTTACTGCACCAGTATAGTCACTCTTTCGGAAGCCCTGTGTTCAGAGCGGCCTGATGACATCGGGCAGGCGCCGGGTTTCGGTGAGTTCCATAAACTCATCGCCAAGGCGATCACTCTCGGCAATCGCCGAACGCCAGGCCCGTTCCCGGCCGGCATCGTCACCGGCATAGCGCTCGAAATCCTTCCGGTCCGGGAGCTTGCGGTCAGGCAGGGACTCCAGATAGCTTCTTGATGGCGCAACCAGCAGCACGTCCTGCAACCGGGAGGCGTCGCCCCGCCGCCAGGGCAGGGACTTGTCGAACCAGCCGGGAACCACCTTATCGGTGAAATGCGGGTAGAGCACCACGCCAGGCTGCTGGTAAGGCAGATCCAGGTGGTAGTCCAGCAAACCACCGTCTCGATAGACACCCTCGGGCGCGCCGGGGATATTGCGGACACCGGCCATCACCAGGGGAATGGACGCAGAAGCCAGAAGGGCAGGCAGCAGGTTCTCGCGGGATAACGCCACTTCGTGACTCGGGAAATCCACCAGCTTCGCCAAAGGCGCTTTCAGGCGGGCGTCGTGGATGATGCCCCGCTCCATGAACCTGCCCAGATGACGACGACTGACCATGTTGGCGCTGATCGCGCCCATAAGGCCGAGCCCCAGCCGGCCCCGGGCGTCTTCCGCCAGCATGCCAAGGCTGCGAACGACCACAACGTTCAGTCGGTACCATGGGTGGTTCAGAATGGCGTCTTCCCGCCCACCGAGCAGCTCTTCCAGAAACAGCACGCTCTTGCGGCTCACTTCCTCAGCGCTGACACCCTTGGCAAAGCGTTGTGCGGTATAAAGTTCCGCCAGCCGGGCAAGCTGGGCTTTCGGGTCATCGGAGGAAGCCACGGCGGCAAAACGCCAGCTGCCGATCGACGAGCCGATCAATGATCGCTCCTGGGGAACCCTTGGCAACCAGTCACCGAAAATGGCTTTATCCAGGCCACTTATTCCCAGAGCCTTGGGGCCACCGGCAGCACCCGGAATGACATGCACATCCTCGGGCGACAGCGGCGTTTCCCTGAGGCGCTGCATCGCGCGCCGGCCTGCCCGGATCGTCAGAGCCGGTTCTCGGATGTGAATAGCAGTCATAGGATGGTCCCTGGGCGTGTCCCTGAATCAGTCCCGCGGAGTTTAACGAAGTGGACAAGGCGCGGCCAACTGAACAAAACTAATGGTGGTCATAAACGGCGCTGTCTGCTTCATTAAATGAACGGCCATGCTAGACTTCAAGACTGTCCCGGCACCGGACGCGGGCGGATACGACTCAAACAGCGGGAGTATGCTGTGAATTTTTCGGTACCACCCTCCACCCTTGCCACCAACCCCACACTCGCGGTGCTGGGGTTCAAGCGCCAGTTGGTTTATCACCTGCATTTCTGGGCATTTATCGCCGTAGCGCCCCTGGTTCTGGTGCAATGGCAGCAATCCCATTATCTGCTTTCCGCGGTACTGGTCCTGTTCTGCACGAACGCCCTTCTGGTTATCGCATTCCTGAGGTTCCGGGGCACCTACTTCCTCAAAGGCCGTCTGTTTCCACTGCTCGCCGTGGTCAGTGCCGCCTACTCGACACACATCAATGGCCATGCCGGCCTTTACTGGGCCTACCCGGCTGCCACGGCCCTGTTCTTTTTACTACCGCTCAGGGAGGCGATTGGAAGCAACATTGTTTTCGTTGTTGTTATGGCCGTCGTGTCCTTTTTACGATTTCCCGAGGCCGACTTCTGGCGGATAACCTTTTCGCTGGGTCTCACGTGCCTGTTTGCCATGATTTTCGCCTCGCTGGTGGGCAAGCTTCAGCAGGAACTCACGCGACTGGCAACCACCGATCCCCTGACCGGCTGTCTAAACCGTTCGCAACTGGCTGACATCCTCAACGGTCAGATTCAGATGCGGGAGCGGTATGAGCGGGTCTCCAGCCTGATTCTGCTGGACCTTGACTACTTCAAGACGATCAACGATCAGTGGGGTCATCTGGCCGGCGACAAGGTGCTCACGGAAATGGCACTGCGCCTGAGATCCCGCCTGCGCGAGAGCGATCAGCTGTTCCGGATTGGTGGTGAGGAGTTCATGATCGTTCTGCCGGAAACCCGCCAGAAAGATGCCGATGTGCTGGCAAATCAGCTTCTGACCAGCATCAGCGCACGGCCATTTCTGGAAGATATCAAGGTAACCGCCAGTGCCAGTGTCGCAGAGGTCAGCAAGGGTGAGACCTGGTCAGTCTGGCTGAACCGGGCGGACCAGGCGCTTTACGAAGCAAAATCCCGAGGTCGCAACCAGGTCGTCAACGCGGCCCGGCCGCTACCGGTTGTAGGCCGGGGTGCCGAGGATATGCCCGATTCCGCATCGGGCTGAGGAAAGCCCGCCCCGGGGGTTATCCCTCGCAGCGCTTGCGAAACTCCCGATAGGCACTGAAAACCTCCCAGGGGCACTCCAGATGGGGGTAGTGCCCGATATTCCTGAGGGTGACCACATCACCATCGGGCATCAGTTCCCTGTAGCGTCTGACCATGCCGGCACCCGAGACCGGATCGGCGGTACCCGAAATCAATCGCATCGGCTGCGTTGCCTTCTGCAGCGCGCCAACCCAGCGGTTCCGGTGACAACGACGCTCTTCCATGAACTGGATCAGGTGGTGCAGGATGCCCCGGCCGTTGTTGTAGGTCAGCAGATGCCAGAAGTCCTCCATGTCCTGACGGTCCGGCGGATTCTGGCTGCCGAACAAACGGCGGAAGTTGCGCTCGAAACTGCGTCGGGTCAGGCCCCGGCTGATCAGCCCGCCAAAGGGGCTCCCCAGCAGCTTCTGAATAAGCAGGGGATTGTGGACCTCGGGGAAAAGGGCGCCGTTGAGGAAACAGACACTCGCAATCCGGAATGGCAGCAGGTTCTCTTGCTCTCTCGCCAGAAGCTCCTGGGCAACACTGCACCCGTAGTCATGAACCAGAAGGTGCACGGACGGCAGACCCAGACCCTCAATCCAGCCCTGAAACAGATCCGCCTGGTCTTCAATGCTGTAATCGTAATCGGCGGGTTTATCGGAAAAGCCAAAGCCCAGCATGTCCAGGGCCAGCACGTTGTGCTGCTGAACCAGCATCGGCCAGAGCCGATTCCAGTCCCAGCTGGCAGTGGGAAATCCATGGATCAGCACCAGCGGTTCTCCCGAGCCTGCCATCCGGCTGAAGATGGCATGTCCCTCGAAACTGAACCACTTACCTCCCTGTTGCCACCCTTCTAGGGTGCCTTCCTCGCGCCCCGCGGCGGAAACCCCACCAACGGTCGGCATCACCTCATCCATGCATTGTCCCCGACGAACATTGATAGCCTGAAACTGTAGAACAAACCGGCCGCCACTGCCATAGCCCCACCGTCCATACCACTGGGCGTGGCGGCCAAAGTGGTCTTTTCCGACGATGCCTGCGTAAAGCGTAGAGATGGCGGGCAAATTGCCTTAAGCTTTGGCCCTCGTAAGACACTGCTAACCGGAAAAGACTATGAGTAAACTCCTTGACGACCTCTCAGGGCACTTCCGTGCCATCATCGATGGCCTGGGCGAAGACCCGGATCGCGAGGGTCTGCAAGACACTCCAATGCGTGCGGCCAAGGCCATGCAGTTCCTCACGTGCGGGTACCAGCAGGACCTTGGCGACCTGGTGAACAATGCGGTATTCGAATCGGCCATGGATGAAATGGTCGTGGTTCAGGATATCGAACTCTACAGCATGTGTGAGCATCATATGCTGCCGTTCATCGGCAAGTGCCACATTGCCTACCTGCCCGCCGGCAAGGTACTGGGCCTGTCCAAGTTTGCCCGCATCGTCGACATGTACGCCCGCCGTCTGCAGATTCAGGAAAACCTGACCCGACAGATTGCCGAAGCCGTTGAGAGCGTCACGGGCGCCAAAGGCGTGGCCGTTGTCATCGAAGCCCAGCACATGTGCATGATGATGCGGGGCGTGGAGAAACAGAATTCCCGCATGAAAACCTCGATGATGCTGGGGCAGTTCCGCAAATCCCAGGCGACCCGCACAGAGTTTCTGACGCTGATCAGTAACAATCGCTGAACTATCTGACCCGAGGGAGGGCGCATGACAGACGTCAACGGGAATCACCTGGCAAAAGTCCGCATCAAGGATCTTCTTCTCAGGGCCTACATCGGCATCAAAGAAGAGGAAATCAATAATCAGCAGGACGTGTTGATCAACGTTGCGCTGACTTATGATGCGACGGAAGCCGTAAACCAGAACGAAATCTCCGCCGCCCTCAACTATCGAACCATCACAAAGCAGATCATTCACCATGTGGATGGCAATCGCTTCGCCCTGCTTGAGCGTCTGACCCACGAGGTCCTGACCATTGTCATGGAACACGAGGCGGTCCAGTGGGCCGAGGTGGAAATCGACAAGCCCCACGCGCTACGCTACGCGGAGTCCGTGTCTGTCTGTCTGCAGGCACACCGTTAATCCAGCGAGGTTTCGCCAGCATCATGCCCAGTACCAGCCCGGAACAGTTGCGTGACATCCTGACCACTGTCAGGACCATCGCCCTTGTCGGCGCGAGTGAAAAGACCAGCCGGCCTTCCCATGAGGTCATGGAGTACCTGCAGTCCCAGGGCTACCGAATCCTACCGGTCAATCCCCGCCTGGCAGGTCAGACCGTGCTCGGTGAAACGGTATACGCCGACCTCCGAAGCCTTCCCGAACCGGTGGACATGGTTGACCTGTTCCTGGCGCCGGAGCGCACCGATGCGATTATCGACCAGGCCATCGATCTGAAAATCCCCGTGGTCTGGCTCCAGATTGGCGTCATCAACCATGAAGGGGCGGCGCGAGCGGAAGCCTCGGGGCTGACCGCGGTGATGGACCGTTGCCCCAAGCAGGAAATTCCCCGGCTGGGGATTGCCAGAGTTTCCGGAAACGCCTGATACCCGATCTGCATCAGGAACTGCGTCACACTTCCAGCACTCTTCTGTAACCGGTCTGTCAGGTCTGACATAATCACCGGACATAAAACAGAAGACTGGTAGAGCCATGTGGTTCCGACGTAAATCCAGCAAACAGCACCGACATTCCGTCTCGGCGCCGTCGGCGCTCGCAACTCATTCGGACTCCCCTGTTTCGACTCTCCAGCGGGTGCGCTTACCGGTGGACCTTCTCCAGCCCGGCATGCGCGTCGTGAGCCTGGACCGGCCCTGGACCCAGGTGCCGGTTCTGTTTCAGGGCTTCACCCTGACTGATGACAACCAGGCGCAGATTCTGCGGCAGTACTGTGAGTGGGTTCTGGTGGAGGATGAAGAATCACGCCTGAACCCGGTGCTCGATCAGATCTCGCTACTCAAGCGTCGCACCAGCGAACCGCTGCCGGAAACCTGCTCTCTCCAGCAGGAACTCCCAAGGGCACACGCAACCTGGAGCCGGACCCAGGCCTTTGTGGAAGAAGTCACCCGACAGATTGAAGCCGGCAATGACCTCAACCTCCAGAGCGCCCGCCCCATCATCCGGGAGTGCGTCGACAGCGTGAAAGCCAACGCAAGCGCCATGTTCTGGATGAGCCGGATAAAGTCCCGGGATGCCTACACCGCAGAGCATTGCCTCAGGGTGGCTATATTCTGTGTCGCCTTTGCCCGCTTCCTGGGCATGCCGGACGAAGACCTGGAGACCGTGGGCATGTGCGGTCTGCTGCACGACCTTGGCAAACTCAGGGTTCCCGACGAGATCCTCAATAAACCCGGCCCGTTGACGCCAGAAGAGCACAGCATCATGCGACAGCACACAACGCTGGGTTACGAATTGCTTTGTGCTGATGTCAATCTGGATCCGATTATCAGCGATGTCTCCCGTCACCACCATGAACGCATGGATGGTCGCGGCTATCCTGAACAGCTGGCGGAGTGGCAGATCAGCCGTTTCGCCCGTCTGGTTTCCATCGTCGACGCCTTCGATGCCATTACCAGCGACCGGTGTTACCGGGATGGGCTACCGGCCTCCGAAGCCATTCGCATCCTGTTCCGTAACCGCGGCCAACAGTTCGACGCTTCCATGGTGGAAGCCTTCATACGGATGATTGGCGTGTATCCGCCCGGCAGCCTGGTCGAGCTGTCGACGGGCGAAGTGGCCATCGTCCTGGCGACCCACCCCCGGCGCAAGCTGAAACCAAAGGTGGAGGTGCTGCTCAATGGCGACAAGCAGCCAGTCACCCCGCGTATCATCGACCTGGGAGGCACGGGTTCCGAACCTGACGAGGGTTCTCCGGAAATTGCACGGCCACTGTCCGACGGCGCCTTTGGAGTCTCGCTTCGGAACCGAATCAAGCAACTGATGGCGGTGGCCGGTAGAAATGCTTCATAATTGCGCTGGCGCTGCCGACTGCCCGGTACCACCGTTTAAAGTCACGGAGTAACCTGTGGAACAACCTGTATCACCTCCCAAACCTGTTGTCTCGGGCCTGCTGAGCCCGCTGTTTCCGGTGGTGATCTTTCTGGTTTTCCTGGGTCTGGCAGCCGGCCTGCGCTACGGGCTGGTACAGCAGGACAAACGTCAGATAGAAGCAAACCTGACCAACGAAGCCCGGGCCATGGCCAACCACCTGGAGCGGGAATTTCTGATCCACGCCGAAGCCATCCGGCGCATGGCCAAACGCCTGGAGGCAGACCCTGCCAAAACCAAACAGGAGTGGCGGCGGGATGCCCGCAACTACCTCGACGACTTCGGCGTTTACCAGGCCATTGAGTGGATTGACTCCGATTTCATTATCCGCTGGCTGGAGCCGATTACCGACAACGAAGAGGTCATCGGCTACAACGTCGCCTTCAACGAGGAACGGCGCCAGGCACTGGAACGGGCGAAACAGTCCGGCAGCTGGGATCTTTCCGGTATCATTAATTTGCGCCAGGGCGGCAAGGGCATGGTGATCTATGCACCGGTGGGTGCCGGCCCCGAGAATAATGGCTTTATAGCGGGCGTGTTCAGAATGGAAGTGCTGGCGCGCCAGCTTCTCACCGAGCGGGTTCTGGAATCCTTCCGGGTCGAGATTCGCGAGGCCGGCGAGGTGAGCTATGAACTGAACGTGTCCCAGCCGGTTAGTCGCGACTTTGCCCAGACCCAGGACGTTAATTTGCCGACCCTGGACTGGACATTGACCCTGCGCCCTTCCACTGAATGGGTGGAAAGCCAGTACAGCTATTGGCCGGGGATGACCTTTGCAACCCTTTTGCTGATGGGTCTGCTGACCAGTCTGACCACGCTGCTGGTACAGCTCATTCTCAAGCGCAACCGCGCGCTGCTGAAGACCCGCCGGGAACTGGATCAGGAAATCGCGCAGCGCACCGCCATTCAGAAAGATCTGGCGCGACTGGAATCCACCGACACCCTCACCGGCCTGGCGAACCGTCGGTTCTTCATGGAAGACCTGTCCCACACCCTGAACATTGCCGATCGCCAGATGCGCCAGGTTGCCCTGGTGATGCTGGACCTGGACCGTTTCCAGACCCTCAACGACTCCCTCGGCCACCAGTTCGGGGATGAACTGCTGATCAAGGTGTCCGAGCGGCTGAACCGCCTCAGCAATGAACGCCTGCTGGTGGCCTACTCCGGGGGCGATGAGTTCATGTTCTGCCAGCAACAGGTGGACGACATTGACGACATCATTCACCTGCTGGGCCAGATCAAACAGTGCTTCGACCAGCCCTTCGATGTTCAGGGACAGTCCCACAGCATTACCGCCACAATGGGTGTAGCGGTGTACCCGCAGAGCGGTCTGGATGCGGATACGCTGTTGCGCAATGCCGACATTGCCCTCTACCGGGCCAAGGAACAGGGCCGGAATACCTATCAGTTCTATACCGAGGGCATGCAGCAACGGGAAGTCATGCGTCTTGAACTGGACAAGGATCTGAGCCAGGCCCTGGCCAACAACGAATTCGTGCTCTTCTATCAACCCCAGCTGAACCTGAACACCGGTGAAATCCAGAGCGTCGAGGCGCTGATCCGCTGGCGCCATCCCCGCCGCGGTCTTCTGCCGCCGGTGGAGTTTATCCCGCTGGCGGAAGAGAGCGGTCGGATCACTGATATCGGGCGCTGGGTGGTCATGGCGGCCTGTCGGCAGTTGGCCGCATGGAAAGGCACTCCCCATGAGGGCCTGCGCATTGCGGTCAATCTCTCGGGCCGGGAGCTGGACGACGAGGATCTGGTGGACCACATTCGGGAAGCCCTGGCGGCGGAGAATGTGCCGGCGAATCGCCTGGAGGTCGAGCTCACCGAGGAAATCTTCATCCAGAACATCGAGCACAACCTGAATCAGCTTTCGCGTCTGCACCAGTTGGGTGTTCACCTTGCCATTGATGACTTCGGGGTGGGTTATTCGTCGCTCGGTTACCTTCGGGATTTCCCCGTTGACCTGCTGAAAATCGACCGCTCGTTTATCACGGAAGTCACGGAACGCCATGACGACGCGGTGATTACCCGGGCGGTGATCAACCTGGCTCACAACCTGGGTATTGAGGTGGTGGCCGAGGGTGTGGAAACCGAGGAGCAGCTGAGTTTCCTGAAGAATCATCGATGTAACTTTGCCCAGGGTTATCTGATCAGCCGGCCGATTCCGGTTTCCGACCTTGAGAAGGCCCTGGCTTCCGGTGTTCTGGTGGCGGGCATTACGGCCGATTCCGGATTGTAATTGCCGCGGCCCGTCCCCAAGATACGGGTAAATCCTTCAGGTGAGATTCTATGGCTGCCCAATACCTGACACCGGAACAGGACGATAAGATTCGCCAGTGGGAACGCTGGAACCGGAACTATTT
>NZ_DDOI01000029.1:62202-64174 GCF_002341575.1 Marinobacter sp. UBA2498
TTGTCCAGCGGTGAAAGCTGGGGCCCCCTGGGTGTTCTGATCGCTGCGCTGATCACGCCTATTATTGTTCTGCAGCTCAAGCTGGCGTGTCCGGCCTGTGGCCACAAGATTGGCTGGCAGGCGAAGCTGATGGCGCCAGATCAATGCAAAACCTGCGGTACGTTTCTGCGCTCGCGGGATTGACTGCCCTCCTTCGACTTTCCCTCCTCAAGAAAACCTTTGACCTGTGAGTTGCTCACAGGTTTTACGCTATGGTTAATATATGGAGCTTGCCGTGTCGGAGCGGGGTTGGCTTCCGAAAACCGCTGCAAGTACGTCCGTGTAAGCTTGCTCTGAGCCATCCCTGGCTCAGAGCATTTTCGGAAGCCAACCCCGCCCCGTCACTCCGCTAGCTTTCGCGATGTATTCCTGGCGATCTCCCGTAGGTGGAGTGGAACAAGACGATGAAGGTAAAAGAGCTTGCAGAAGCTGCTGGCGTAAACCCGGATACGGTCCGGTTTTACACCCGCGAGAACCTGCTCAAACCGACCCGTAACCCGGACAACAACTACCAGCAGTTCGATGCCGAGGATCTTCGACGGCTTCGGTTTGCCCGTAAGGCGCGGCAGCTGGGATTTTCGTTGCCTGAGATACGACAGATTCTGGATCAGGCGGACGATCATCATTCGCCCTGTCCGATGGTTCGGGATGTGTTTCAGCATCGGTTGGCGGAGGTTGAGCGGGAGATTCGGGAGCTGCAGCAGTTGCGCAAGCGGATGACCGCCGCGCTGGCCGCCTGGCAGGACATGCCCGATGGCACGCCAGATGGCCATACCATTTGCCGGTTGATCGAACACTGGGATGATCCGGCGCCCTGTTGCGGGGCAAGTGAACAGAACGAGGAGTGATTCTGGATGACTGACACACCTGTTTTACAAACCACTCTCAGCATTTCCGGAGCTTCCTGCCAGGGCTGCGTGAAGAAGATTCGCAGCGCCCTGGAGCCGTTGACAGGCGATGCTGAGCTGGTTGAGGTCGATCTGGAAAAACAGACCGTGGACCTGCCGGAGGGCGTGGATGCTGATGAGGCGGCTCGGATTGTCACCGAGACCGGCTACCCGGCCGAGCCTTTCCAGGAAGACGCCGAGCCGGCCAGTTGCTGTTCTTCAGGGAATGAGGATGAGGCCGATACCGCCGACGACTCGGAAGATCAGGCAACCGAGGCAGATTCTGCTCCGACTGGTTCTGGGGCAGCAGCCGGTGCGGACGGGCAGATTCATCTGTCCGTGACCGGTGCTACCTGTTCTTCCTGTGTAAACACCATTGAGAAGGCCCTGATGTCGGTCTCCGGTATCAGCCATTCCCATATGAACCTGGCGGACAATACCGCCACGGCCACGGGTGATGCCGATCCCGAGGCGCTGGTGAAGGCAATAGAAAATGCCGGTTATGGCGCCAGCGTGATCGAGGACGAGGACGAAGCGGACGCACGCAAGCAGGAGGAAGACCGGAAGCAGTACAAGACACTGCTGATAAAGATGGCCGTGAGTCTGAGCCTGGGTCTTGGGCTGATGGTCTACGGCATGGGTTTCGACACCATGATGGTGACGGATGCCAATCAGCTCACCTGGCTGAACCTGGGCATTCTCACTCTTGGGGTAATGATCGCTACCGGACGACACTTCTACACTGGTGCTTGGAAGGCATTCCGGCACCATAACGCCAACATGGACACCCTGATTGCCCTGGGTACCGGCACCGCCTGGCTTTATTCCATTGTCGTCACCAGTATTCCCGGCGCGTTGCCGGAGATGGCTCGCCATGTCTACTTTGAGGCCTCGGCGATGATCATCGGCCTGATCAACCTGGGTCAGGCCCTGGAGCTTCGGGCCAAAGGCAAGACATCGGAGGCGGTGCGCCGGTTGCTGGACCTGCGGGCGAAAACCGCGCGGGTGATTCGGGATGGTGAAGAGCAGGACATTCCGGTAGAGGA
>NZ_DDOI01000029.1:64274-64699 GCF_002341575.1 Marinobacter sp. UBA2498
GAGGAGGTTCTCAAGGGCGACCACATCCGGGTAAGACCCGGTGAGAAACTGCCGGTCGATGGCGTGATTGCCGAAGGCTCTACTCGCATTGATGAGAGCATGCTCACCGGTGAGCCCATGCCGGTGAGCAAATCGGAAGGCGATGAGGTGTCTGCCGGCACCCTCAACACCCATGGTTCGATTGTCTACGAGGCCACCCGGGTTGGCAGTGACACCGCGCTGGCTCAAATCATCAAGCTGGTGAAAAAAGCCCAGGGCTCGAAGCCTGCCATTGGACGGCTTGCGGACAAGATTTCGTCGGTGTTCGTGCCCACCGTGATGCTGATTGCTGTTGTCGCGGCGCTGGTCTGGTACAACGTCGGGCCGGAACCGGCGGTGGTTCATATGATGGTGGCGGCCACCACGGTGCTGATCATCGCCTGCCC
>NZ_DDOI01000029.1:64775-73097 GCF_002341575.1 Marinobacter sp. UBA2498
TGGTGGCCGGGGTGTCGGTGCTGATCATCGCCTGCCCCTGTGCCCTGGGCCTGGCCACGCCCATGTCGGTAATGGTTGGCGTTGGCAAGGCGGCGGAATACGGCGCCCTGATCCGCCAGGGCGATGCGCTGCAGACCGCCGGTAAGCTGGACCTGGTGATACTCGATAAAACCGGCACCATCACCGAAGGTCATCCGGCAGTTACCCGGGTTCATGCCAGCGACGGTGACGAGCAACGCCTGCTGGCGCTCGCGGCGGGGCTGGAACAACACTCCGAACACCCTTTGGCCGAGGCGATTCTGGCGAAGGCCAAAGAAAAAAGCGTTCAGCTGGAGAAGCTGACCGGTTTCGAGGCCCTGAATGGTAAAGGCGTGCAAGGTGAACTCGACGGCAAGCCCGTGCGTCTGGGCAACCGCCGCTGGCTGGAAGACCAGGGCGTTACGCTGGGCGATCTGGACGATGCCGCCCACTCGATTACCCAAGAAGCCGGCACGCCCCTGTTTCTGGCATTGGGCACCGAAGCTCTGGGGGTCATTGGCGTTGCCGATGCCATCAAACCGGACTCCAAGGCTGCCATCCAGCGCCTTCACAAGGCTGGCATCAAGGTGATGATGGTCACAGGCGATGTCGACGCCACCGCAAAGGCCATCGCGAAAAAAGCCGGCATCGATGACTATCGCGCGGAAGTGCTGCCTGAAGACAAGGCCGAGGTGGTCAGTGAAATGCGCGGCAAGGGCCACACAGTCGCCATGGTCGGCGACGGCATCAACGATGCTCCGGCCCTGGCGGCGGCGGACGTCGGTTTTGCCATCGGCACCGGCACGGATGTGGCCATTGAGAGCGCCGGCATCACGCTGATGCGAGGCTCGCTCCACGGCGTGCCCGATGCCATCGAGATCTCCCGGGCCACGGTGAAAAATATTCACCAGAACCTGTTTGGCGCGTTCGTATACAACACAATGGGTATTCCGGTGGCCGCCGGCCTGCTCTACCCTGTCTGGGGAATACTGATGAGTCCGATACTGGCCGGCGCTGCCATGTCCCTGTCTTCGGTGACGGTGGTTTCGAACGCCAACCGTCTGAGGTTGTTCCGAACCAGTCACCGTCCGGAACAGAACGACAGCAACAGTGATCCGAAACAGCAACAGGAGCGGAACTGATGGAAACAATGCTGGTCAACGTCGGAGGTCTTGCCCTGATGGCAGCCATCGTCTGGTGGTTCTGGCTTTCCGGTTCTGACGACACAGGCTCAAGTAAACATCAACATCACCACTGAGGTACTTGCCATGAAAAAACACACCCTGGCTTTTGGCCTGATGGCAGCCCTGGGATTCAGCACCACGGCGCTGGCAGCCGGCGCAGCCCAGAGCATCCACGTTTACAAATCCCCGACCTGCGGCTGCTGTGATGACTGGATAGATCACCTGAAAGAAAATGGCTTCGAGGTGGAGGCGACCAACACCAACGATATGGGCAGGATCAAGGCCGACGCAGGCCTGATTGCCGGTCTTGGCAGTTGCCATACCGCATTCGTGGGTGACTACGTCATCGAGGGCCATGTGCCAGCCGAGGACATCAAGCGCCTGATCAGCGAAGCACCCCAGGCCACCGGCCTCAGCGTGCCCGGGATGCCCATGGGGTCACCCGGCATGGAAATGGGCGACCGGAAAGATCATTACAAGGTCATCCTGTTTAACGAGGCGGGACAGACCCGGATCTTTTCCGAGCACAATTAACGCCAATAACCAGGCAAGGGCCGGTATTTATCGGCCCTTGCGGCCTCCTTTTCCTCCCGCTTCCTGCCAGTCCCTGTCTGTTTTTTCTACACTCTGGTTAACCAGTGTTCTATCATTGGCGCCCAGAAACCCAGAAAAATCCGAGAGGGATACTCGTTGAGCCTTAAAACCCGCATCCTTGGCCTGGCCGCCAGTCTCATCATCGTGGCTTCCGTGGCTTCGTGGCTGGCCTACCGGGAGCTGTCCGAGAGCATCATCGAACGCTGGGGCCAACAGGTCGCGGAAATACAGGTTCGCTACGACAGCGCCCGCCTGCTGCAGTCCCTGGAGCGGGAAATCGGGTTGGCCAAACAGATGGCCAGTTCCTCCGCCCTGATCAACTGGGCCGCTAATCCGGATGACACCGCACTCCAAGCTGAAGCCATCCGCCAGATGGAGAGTTTTCGTTCCAATTTCCGGGACAACAACTACTTCGTTGCCCTCGTCAACAATGCCCACTATTACTACAACAACGAGGAGAACGAATACGCCGGTAACCAGTTCCGATATGTGCTGGATAAAGACAAGCCGGATGACGCCTGGTTTTTCCAGCTCATAGAAGAAGGTCGCGACTTCCACCTCAACGTAAATCCGGATACCGAGCTGGGTGTTACCAAACTCTGGATTGATGTGCTGATGCGCGATGAGGCCGGCGAAATTGTCGGTATGGTCGGAACCGGTCTGAGTCTGGATGCTTTTCTGCAGGATATTGTCGACATCGGTCAGGAGGGCATCACCACCCTGTTCGTGGATTACAACGGCGCCATCCAGCTCTACCGCGACCGCAACTACATCGACTTCGCCAGCATCATCAAACCCGAAGGCCAGAAGAACACCATCGACCTGCTGTTCGATGATCCCCAGGACAAGCAGCAGATTCTCGGTATGTTGCAGCTTCTCAAGAAGCCGGGCGACCAGGCCGGCCAGGTGGAAAGCGGCTTCGTGACGGTGGATGGCCGCAAGCATCTGGCCGGGGTTGCCTTCCTGCCGGCGATTGGCTGGTTTGAGATCACCCTGCTTGACCTCAATACACTCTTGCCAACCAGCTATCTGTGGCCGCTGGTGGCGGTATTCCTGGGCACACTGCTGGTCACACTGGTGCTGTTCCACCTGATTATCCAGTCCCGGATTCTCAAGCCCATCATGAGCCTGGAACACGCCGTGGAAAAAGTCCGGGAGGGCAGCTTCGATCTGCCGCGGCTGGATAAACCGGATAATGAGATCGGCTGGCTGGCGGATCATTTCGAGAAAATGACCCAGAGCCTCGGCCACTCTACCCGGGAACTCGAAGAAAAAGTCGCTCAAAGAACGGATGAGTTGAACCGACTGGCCCGCGTCGATCCCCTGACCGGCCTGAAAAACCGTCGCGGCCTGGACGAGGTGCTGGATGAGGAAATCCAGCGGGCCCGCCGCCAGGAGACCGGCTTTGGCGTGATCTGGCTGGACATTGACCATTTCAAGAGCATCAATGACAACCTGGGCCATCAGGCCGGCGATCAGATCCTGTGCCGGGTTGCCCTGTGGCTGAAAGCCGGCGTGCGCCCCTACGACCATCCGGGACGCTGGGGTGGGGACGAGTTCGTGGTCCTGTTGTCGCCCTGCGATCCAGAGACACTACACCGTATCGCCCTCCGCATCCGGGAATCCGTGGAACAGGAAAGCCGTAAAACCGGGACCCAGGTCACCGTCAGTGTTGGTGGCTACTTTGCTCTGCCGGGTGACAGCACCGATACCATTCTTCGTCAAGCGGATCGGGCGCTTTATCAGGCCAAGGATGAGGGGCGCAACCGGGTCTGTATTACCACCTCGGAAGACCCGGAGATTAACCCCGCGTAACGGGTCTGACTCATACCGCCATAACCGTTATACTCCGCCCCATCATTCATTTTTTTACCAGCCAGGTTACTTCATGCTCAATGCCGACGCCCTCAGCCAGTTGCGCCAGCTGAAATCGGATATCAAGGACAACAAGGTGGTTTTTCCCGGAACAGTCAAAGCCACCAATGGCCGCTTCGGATTTGTTGCGCTCGACGAAGGCCGGGATGTCTTCCTGCCACCCGAGGAAATGCAGAAGGTGCTGCCCGGGGACCGGGTGAATGTCACCGAGCAGGAGGTTGAGAAAGGCAAAACCCAGGGTGTTGTGGACGAACTGCTGGAAACCCGCCTGAACACCTTTGTGGGCCGTTACCTGGTGAAAGGCAAAGGCCATTTCGTGGTGCCCGAAACCCCGGGCATCAACCGCTGGATCTTCATTCCCCCCAAAGAGCGAATGAACGCCCAGCAGGACGATTACCTCTACTGTCAGATTCACAAGCATCCGATCAAGGATGGCAAGGGCCAGGCCAAGGTACTGCGGGTAATCGGCAAGGCGGGAGAACCCGGTATTGAACGCTCCTTCACCCTGGCTACCTTTGATCTGGCGGACACCTGGCCGGACGCGGTGCGTACACAGGCCGACAGCCTCAGTGAGAGTGATATCGAATCCCGGGAAGCCGGGCGGGAAGACCGCACGGACCGCCCGTATGTGACCATCGACAGCCCGGGCACCCAGGACATGGACGATGCCCTGCTGGCCGAGCCCAACGCCACCGGCTGGACCCTGTCGATTGCCATTGCCGACCCGACCGCTGTGATCGAAACCGACAGCCCCGCGGAGCAGGAGGCGTTCAATCGCGCCACCGCCATTTACTTCCCGGGCGAACCCCTGCCCATGCTGCCTGACAGCATCAGCACCCGCCTGTGCTCTCTGATGCCAGACGTGAAGCGGCTGGCTCTGGTATGTGATCTTCAGGTTAACAACGATGGCAGCCTGGGCGACTACAGCTTTCACCAGGCGGTTATCCAGTCCAAGGGCAAGCTCAGCTACGAGCTCGTCTCAAACCTGATCGAAGGTCGGGAGGACGATGAGATCAAGGCACTTCCGGACGACGTTGCCAACAGCCTGGACCAGTTGCACCAGGCAGCGACAGCACTCAGGAAATGGCGCAGTGAACATGCGCTGCTGAGCGGCGACCGGCCGGAATTCCGCCTCCGGCTCGATGAAAACAAACGCATCCGGCTGATTGAACCGTCCGTCCAGAATGAAGCCCATCGGCTGGTGGAAGAGTGCATGGTCGCCGCCAACCGCTGCGCCGCAGACTTCCTCGCCAACCAGACTGCAGGGTTGTTTATCCAGCACCCCGGGCTACGGGATGATCGCGCCGACAACATCCGGGCACTGATCGACAGCCACGCACCGCATCTGTCGGGGGTTGATGCCCATCAGGCCGAAGGTTTCCGCAAGCTGATGAAGGAAACCGACGCCCTGGAAGCCGAAGTACCGGTAAAAGCCATACTGTCCCGCCAGCTGGCCCGGGCCGAGCTGAGCTTCAAGCCCGCGCCTCACCAGGGTATGGGCCTGGACGCCTACACCACGTTTACTTCGCCACTGCGCAAGTTCTCGGACTTCTATGTCCACCGGCTGATCAAATCGGCACTGTGGGATACCCCCATGAAGGCCTTGAGCGAGGATCAGCTGGAGGCTCTGCAAGCAGCCCAGATCCGTGCCCGCCAGGCGGCAAACAGTCTGGAAGCCTGGCTCAAGAGTGACTTTGCCAAAACACTCGGCGAAGAACCCATGAGCGGTGTGATCAGCCGCACGGTGCCCGCCGGTTTCTTTGTACGGCTGGATGCCAACGGATTGGAAGGGTTCGTCAGCTGCAAGGATCTGGATGGCAAATACAGCTTTGACCCCGTTACTCTTCGCCTGATCCACAACAAGAACGGCCGAATCTTCCAGCTGGAGCAGCCGGTAACGGTAAGCTTTGCAGGCGTGGACGAAGAGCGCAGGCAGATCAATTTCAAGCTGGTGGAAGCACAGGAGATCCCGACCGGGACCGGCTCCGACGACGGTTGAAAAACCACACGGGCAGGCGCATCGTACTTACAAGGACATATTCCTTTGATGGAGGTGCGCCATGCCCATCAGCCCTGACGAATTTCTGAAAAAGTACGGTTTTGACAAGGAAGAGGAAGAGCGGGACCACAGCCTGCGCCACAACGCCATGGAGCACGCCAAGCACCTGCGCCGGCCCCATGCGGGGACGCCCCACGACTGGGAAGAGTGGGAGCGCTACAAGCAGGAACACCCGGATGAAGTGGAAGACGACTCCGACAGCTGATGCCCGGTAATTACCGGGCCAGCATCCGCTCCAGCCGTTCATCCTTCGCCTGCCACTGATCCCCCAGCCAGTTTTTCACGTTCCGGCGGTGCTCTGCATCCGTTGAGTAGTCCCGGCCTTTCAGATGCTCCGGGATATCAACGGTGTGGATTTCCATTTTGACTTCCTTGACCCGGCCACAGATAAACTCCCAGAAGGTGGGTGCTCCGTCCGGATAGGCGATGGTCACGTCCACCAGGGTCTGGATCGAATCGCCCATGGCGTCGAGCACGAAGGCGGCACCGCCAGCCTTGGGCGTCAGCAGGTGCTTGTAGGCCGACTTCTGTTTGTCGTGTTTGGCCTGGGTAAACCGGGTGCCTTCCACAAAGTTCATCACACTCACCGGGGTGTACCGGAACTTCTCACAGGCCCTGCGGGTTGACCGAAGATCCTCGCCCCGCTTCTCCGGATGTTTGATCAGGTATTCCCGGGTGTAACGCTTCATAAACGGGAAATCCAGGCCCCACCACGCGAGGCCGATCACCGGCACCCAGATCAGCTGCTGCTTTAGGAAGAACTTGAGGAACGGCGCCCGATGGTTGAACACCCGCTGCATGGCGAAGATATCCACCCAGCTCTGGTGATTGGCCAGCACCAGGTACCAGCTTTCCCGCTGGAGGTTTTCGGCACCTTTCACATCCCATTTCGTGCCATGGGTCAGCTTCATCCAGCCGGTGTTGCAGGCAACCCAGGCTTCCGCGATCCAGATGATGACCCGAGTACACAGGACCCGGAAGCCCTGGATGGGGATGATGAGTTTGAGAATGGCCGGGATGTAGAGCAGGATGCACCAGAACAGGGTGTTGATTCCCAACAGGATAGAATTGAGTACACCGATGACGGGGGCAGGGAGAAAGCTGAGCATGGCGGTCCTGTTTCTGGTTATTGTTTCCAAATAGGGGCTAATGATAGCAACCACAGACCGCATTGGGCAGTGGCCTGAAGTGACCGGTTTGCCCACCGGTTTGGACACTTCTGCCATGGTGATTTGCGCCTCACCATGGATAATCTCGATGTCTGGCCTGCGAGACGGGACAGTAGAAGTTCGGTAATCCGTATAGTGAGCGTCAAATTCTCCATGGACATTCCCATGCCCAATCTCTTCAAATCCGCCGCTGACCGGGCGGCAGGCGTTACCCGGCAAACGGCCCTTTATGCCGGCAACGCTTTCGACCGGGTGTTCCGGGCCGCCAGTCTGGTGCAGGCCGGGCAGACGCCGTTTGAAACCCTGTATACCGATGGTCTGGTCAGCCTGCGTTACTACCCACCACTGGCCGAGGATTTCATCGAGCTGGAAGGCGAGACCATTGCGGTTGAGCGCACGGCCCATAAGACACCGATTGTGATCGTGCCGCCCCTGGCGGTGAATATGCTGATCTACGATCTGTTTCCCCAGCGCAGTCTGGTTCGGTTTCTGCGTGCCAAGGGATTTGAGGTGTATCTGATCGACTGGGGCATGCCCACGCGGGAACACAGTCACTACAACCTGCATACCTATGTGGCCGAGTTGCTGCCGGCCTACCTGAACCGGGTTCGGGAGCATAGCGGTGAACAGGAGTTGTCGCTGCATGGCTGGAGTATGGGTGGCATGTTCACGCTGTTCTATTCCGCGCTCAGCAACGATCAGCACGTGCGCAACGCCATTGTGCTGGGCTCGCCGATCGACAGTCATGCGTCGGGGATCCTGGGGCTTGTGAATCAGCGCATGGCGGATGTGGCCGGGTTTGTGCGGAAACGCACCGGGTTCCGCCTTCACGATGTGAAACCTCACTGGTTTCATACCCCCGGCTGGGCCAATACCATCGGGTTCAAGCTGACCAATCCGATTGCCAGCGTGATGAGTTACTGGGAACTGATCATCCGTCTGGGTGACCGGGAGTTTGTCACCAACCACGCCACCACGTCGGCGTTTCTGGACCGTATGGTGGCCTACCCCGGCGGGATCATTCAGGACACGGTGGTGAGGGTCTGGATCGACAATCAGCTGTCAAAAGGTGAGATCCAGATCGGTGAAGATGTTGCCAGGCTGGATAATGTGAGTGCCAACTTACTGGCCATCGCCGGGGGCGACGATACGCTGGTGACGCCGGGTGCGGCCAAGCGGGTGATGGATCATGTGAGCTCTACGGACAAGACGTTCCGGGTTGTGCCGGGTGGTCATATGGGCATTCTTGCGGGGAGTAAGGCGCCTCGTCAGAGTTGGCTGGAGTTGGCGGATTGGCTCGCTTTTCGGTCGGACTGAGTTTTTGAGTTTGGAGTTTGCCGGCAGGTGTCGGGGAGGGCTTTCCAAAACACGCTCCTTGCGGCACGTCCCTGTGACGCTTGGCTGTCGCCATCCATGGCGACAG
>NZ_DDOI01000029.1:73167-73607 GCF_002341575.1 Marinobacter sp. UBA2498
AAAGCCCTCCCCGACACCTGCCTCCTCTTACTTCAGAGGTTTTTCAGTGTTTCCTGCAGTTCTGAAAGGCTGTTGATCACTGCTGAGGGTTGAATCCCCCAGTCTTCAAATACCTTGTTCGGATCCCTCTGTACCCAGATTGCGAGTAATCCTGCAGCTCGTGCACCAATCACATCCCAGGCGTTACTGGACACAAGACACAGGGGTTTTTCCCAGGAACCGGTTGCGCGCCGGGCATAGGTGTAAACGGCAGGATCAGGTTTGAAACTCTTGATATCGTCTACCGATACCAGGCCTTCAAATTGGTCGAGCAAGTCGTTGTGCCCGAGCACTTTCTCCAGTGCTGGATAACCACCATTGGAGAATGCGAACAGCGGGTACTCGCCTCTGAGACTCTTTAACGCCGGCAACGCGTCCTCGAACGCGGGCAAAGACAGGTA